>JAYELB010000343.1:0-8358 GCA_034717055.1 Methanobacteriota archaeon | reverse complement strand
TCCACATTCTTCTATATTCTTGACCGCGCAGACGTTACCATCCGCACGATCTACAGTGGGATTACCCCAAATGGAGGGGGTAGCCGGTTAGGCAATCTGTGATGTAGCTTCTTGTCGATAGGCAGAGGAACGCAGAGCACTTAACCGTTTATTTCCCCTCTGCGCCTCTCTGCGTACTCTACGGTTAAATTCCCTGTTGGTTGCAGTATGTTCCATGTTCCGATAGTTTCTGCATAGTGAAGTCTAACGATAGTGGTTTAGGTACCTGAGTAGTTACTATTTTCTTAAGGTAGTGCCATTGCGCTATGTGCCCTACTTGACATGGACACAGATTATCGGCGTAAACGACTTTTCAGATCGATAGTGCTCCATTATGGCAGTTGTGGTTGCGTAAGACAATCCGACGTTACCAGAAAATAATAAAAAGATTCAGATTGACATAGAAATCTTGTGGAAATCAGTATAATCGCGTGGTTAGCTAAACACATACATGCCGTTAAACGATGAGAATTTTGACGAAAAAGTCAGGGACATCTCAGAACTTTACATCACCGCCCCAGAACGCGCCAAACAAGGTGAACGAACGCTGAGTACCGATGAAATGACCGGGGTTCAAGCTCTGAAACGCAAAGCCCTGACTTACCGCTTGCTCCGGGGAAGGTCCCGCGTCGTGAATTTGAATATATCGGACATGGTTCTCAAAAGAGCGAGTTTCACGAGCAAAGAAGACCCAAAAACTCGTCTACTGGAGTTCGTCGACTACTTTAACCGATGATGGCTAAGCCTTTCAAATGGACTTACAGAGGCAAAGTTTTGGCTGCTTAATGGGTGGTGAATTTGCGCCGTGACATAGGCAGCTCATTTTGTGAAAGGTTTTGGGACAAGGTTAAACGTAACCTGACCGCAGGAGGGCTGCCGGATCCATATGGTGCGGCAGCCTTGCTATCAGATTCAGATATTCTTCCTTACGTAACCGATGCGCCCGGTCTGCCAGTCATCCCATCCCGGAGCACACTCAATTAGTGTTCCGGTGATCTCTTCAAGCAGTTCCGCGGGTATCCCAACCACGAGTTCGTCATCGGCAAGTCCAGCGTTCTTTGCCGCGCCATCGCACCCGATCGAGACGTTCGCATTCCCTGAGATGTACGGATATGCGGTGGCGTCTGCGCATGTCGATTGGATGCCCGCGAAGTTTGCGTTGAACCGTCCGCCGTGCTGGTAGATCACTGCCTGAACAATCCTTCTCGCTGCAAGTACGCCTGCCATGATCACGATCACGTCTGGTCTCGCGCCATCAGGATCGGTCGGCGCCTTGTCAAGTGGCGCGACCACGGTTGCGATGGTCGATCCGGGCGCGGGTCTTGGCATGTGATCAACCACACGTTTGGCAACACCGAGCGAAACCTCCTTGTTCAGTTTGTAATGGTACAGCGCGCCAGTCTTCAAGTTCGGACCGTAATCTATGAGCCCGATCGCTGCTGCACCGCCTTTGCATGCGTGGGTGTCTGCGGTTGCAAGACTTGTGATGCCTTCGAGTCTGGCATCCTGAAGCATCTGACAGTACCGGCGAGGTTTTTCGAGTTCTGCCAAGTCTTTCGGGATGTCTTCCTCTCTCTTTATCAGCGAAACCGCTATCGGTTTTCCCTTCAGTCCTAACAGGTCTACAAGTTTATCTGACATTTCTGCATAATCCATGCTAAAGCCTCCTCTGTGGATGTATGTGAATTTCAGTTCCCTGTTGGGATATAAATGTTGCCCGTGAATGGGCTTTGGGACGAAATTCATGTACCGCCCCCAGTGTGGCACTACATCACATAGGACCTCCAGGTACCTCACTCTTCGGATGTTGTGCCCCTCAAGCTCAGAGCCACGTCTCAGTTTCCTTCAGCGATTCAATCCGTTTCCTTGGGTGGATGCGTCAAACCGGCACTTCACCATCGAATTAACTGTTTCCGAGATTGAACGTATATGATAATTTTCTAACCACCCACGCGGATCTTCCCTGAGTGAATAGGGCATATTGTACCACCCCAGAGCGCCCTTACTCTTTAAAGTCGCATTACTACGTGGTAAAAAGTATGGCGTGGCGTTATTTTCCGAAACCAGATTAGTGATCCATCGACACCCATAGATACCATCTCCAAGAACACTGTCTGGAGTGGGATTGCAATTGAGTGTCTGATCAAAAGCCTCTGAAAATAGCGTAGTTTCTCCAATTGAGTGATTGGGACTTAGGGATATTCCTGAAATTAGTTTATGTCGAACCCCTACGCCCATGACTACATAGGAGAACCCTTTCTTCGTGCCATCCGAGTTTGACTTAGGGCTTGCCAGAAAATAACCTGTTAAACTTCGTATCATCCTCCCATCTATCCATCTGGTACGTGGTCGAATTTGTATGGATAAGTTGCGGGGGTGCTGGAGTGGTTGGCGATAATGTTGTCCCAAAGCCGGATCGACCGAAAGATTAATATAGGTGAGTGTAATAAATATTTGCTAACTGGTTTTTCTATGTTCATCGGGCATGGATATGAAAACAAGCAATGAATTATCATCTCTATGTTGTGAGGTGATATATGTATTGGCGGTGTAAATAACATGGGTAGCAAAAGGATAATTCTGACAGTATTGCTAACGCTGTTTTTGGTCGCGCAGGCATCAGTTGTACTCGCATCTGACAACAACTGTGACAATATACCGGCTGAAGAAGAAACATCAATATCATCAGAAGAAACCGATATTAAAGCAATAGAACAGGCGATAGTAGACGCAGGAGCCAACTGGACCGCTGGCAAAACCTCAGTATCAAAACTTTCTCCGGACGATAGGAGGGTATTGTGCGGTTTAAAGGGATTTCCAGGAGAGAAGGGTGAAATAACCACAGAGAACGCATCCTACATAAGAGACTATCCTGCTTCCTTTGACTGGCGGAATCATAATGGAGGTGACTGGACAACCGCGATCAGGGATCAATTGGCCTGTGGAAGCTGCTGGGCGTTCGGCTCGCTTGCAGCAATGGAAGCCCAGTACAACATTGAGGAAGGAGACCCTGACATAGACATCTATCTTTCAGCGCAAGCCATGGTATCCTGCTCACCAGGAAGTTGCAGTGGATGGTTTTTACACTCCACCATGAACTGGCTCGAAGATTCCGGAACCGTGGACGAAGCCTGCTTCCCATATATAGGGCAGGATGTTCCATGCAACCCCTGCACAGACTGGGAAGGCCGGGTGTGGAAGATAGATGACTGGGGTTCTGTTCCCGTATCAATGAACGCGATAAAGGCACAGCTGCTCGAGGCGCCACTACCATCCGGAATGGACGTGTACACTGACTTCCAATTTTATGATGAAGGAGTCTACGAGCATACATGGGGTGTCTACGAAGGCGGACATCTGATTACCATAGTCGGATGGAATGATGCCAATCAATGCTGGATATGTAAGAACAGTTGGAGTACCGACTGGGGTGAAGACGGATGGTTCCGAATAAAATACGGAGAATGCTACGTTGGATACGATGTTGTGTATATAGCAGACGTACTTCCACCAGACTCTGCCCCAACGATATCTATCACCACAAACAGTGGTACGTACTCCCCTGGTGACATCATGACCGCCACCACAACCATTGACAACCCAACCACAGACACTGTAACACTCAAACAATATGTGGGTGTTCCACAATTTTCATACTGGGTACTGGTCACAGAACAACCCATCTCCCCCGGATACAGTGGTTCGACTGACGAATCGATCACTATCGGCAATTGGGGCGCGGCACCATTTGATATGATGTGGGTCGCAGGACTATGCAACATCGGAACCGGTGAAGCCATAACATGGGACACTGCAACATGCACCTACGCTCCAGGTCCGGGTATGAGCAACATACGGACAGCAGATATGCTAGAAAGAATTGACGAATCAATTAGAAAGGCAGAGCAATAAGACTCTGCTTTTTTCAATTTTTTCCTGCTATAGGGCATTATATGCTCTGAACGACACTTGCCACCAAACAATGTTTTCACGATGATACCCTACATGGGTCATCGCGCCGAGGTGGGGCGCGATAGAAATACCAATACATAAAAAGGAGGTGAAAAAGACATGAAAAGTAAAATTCTGACAAGCATATTAGTTGTGCTTGCAATGGTGCTACTAAGTACCGGTGTAGCTTATGCATCAACACCCTTCGGTGAAGAATCCCCGGCTATCAACGCTACTCAAGTCAATCCGGATTTGACGAGTCGTTTCGTGCTAGAAGATAGTAGTGGAGCTCATTGGGACTTGGACATTGCCCTTGGATGTGTATTGCATGGCACAGTGTTGCCACCTGGTGCAGCGGACCCGTGGCCTGCATACGGGTTCCTATTCGGTGATGAGATGGTTCTCTGGGCAGACGGTCCTGGTACTGGTGGTTGGGTGGACAGTCTCATATATACGGGTATGTGGGACTTCACAGAAATGATCTATACCGGATTCGGTGTTAACTATCCGTATGGGTATTCATCTGACGTGAGTATGTGGCTATATGGTGCAGCATCCGGCGTGGAGATAGAAACCGGATCAAACCCATTCAAAGCTGGTGGATCCTCGGATGTGCAAGATTCCGGCGAGATGGAAGCAGGTATGCCTACTGGAGAAGAGGCGGTGAACGTTGCGCAAAACCTACAATTGCTCTTTGGCGATGCATCTTCTGACCGCGGCGCTATCTGTTACGATGATGCTAGCGGGAAAGTATGGGATCTGGACATGGCGTATGGCTGCATACTATACGGCACAGTGACCTACCCCGGTCAATTTACATGGCCTGCATACGGTTGGAGGTCCGGCGATGAGATGTTCCTCTGGGCAGATGGTCCCGGAACCGGTGGATACGTGGAGAACTTCGCGCGCACAGGCAAATGGAACACGCCAACACTCTTCGACGCGTTCTGGGTTAACTCAGGCGGGGCTTCAGGCGCTGTCCAGATGTGGCCATGTGGCGGCGGCGGGATTGAGTACTATGCAGTCATATCAGGCAATGGCTACAACTGCGCTTATGCGGATGATGATGCCTTCGACGTGTACGATGCTCTTGTAAGTTCCGATAACTGGGACTCATCCAACATCAAGCTGCTGGTAAGCACTGCAAGCGGAAGCCAACATGGCTGCACATACACCAATATCCAGAACGGGATCGCATGGATGGCAAGCCAGGCTGACGATGATGATGTCTGCGTCTTCTGGTACTCCGGCCATGGCGGATACACGAATGATGTAGCTCCTCTTGACGAGAGCGACGGTTATGACGAGTACATCTGTCCGGAAGGAGGCGAGATCCTTGACGACGAACTCACCACATGGATGTCAGCGATAGTCGGATACAAGCTGGTTGGAATCGACTCCTGCTTCAGCGGTGGCTTTATCAAGGATGGAAATCTGACAAGCAGAAGCAAGCCAGGCCTGCCGCGGGCTTTGATTACTGACAGTTTCAGAGAGGATCTCTGCTTACCAGGGTTCAATGTACACACTGCATGTGATGAGGACGAATCTGCTTATGGGGTCGGTGCACTCCAAAACGGCGTGTTTACCTACTACTTCGTCCAGGGCCTATACGGGCCAGCAGACTCAGATTCAGACGGTGATGTCGACGCGCTGGAAGCCCACCAGTACACGCGTCCACTGGTGCAAGTATACACGGGCAACAAACAGAATCCATGGTTGTGTATTGACACATCCGAACCACTGATCTGGGTGGAGTGACAGTTGATGAATAAGCTCGGCATATTATTGTCGAGCCCTTTTTTTTTATTTTCTCCGGATTACCACTGCAGCAATGATCGCTATGATGACAATCATCGGTGATATAACCAGTTCATCATTGGCAGCAGCAGGCGAGGAGGTTTCCACCGATACTGCGGGCACTGGATATTCCACTGGTTTTCGTGGTATCCCGCTGAATAGTATGCTTCCATCTTCTATACTGATCCATACCTGAACATCCGGATATTGCAGTTTCTGCTCTTTCTGTTCGTCGGTCCACCAGTCAACCACCCAGCACGGTGTTTTGTTGAATACGTCCTGGTAGACGATTGGGGCGGCATCCGGATTCTCTTGAAGCAACTCTTTCGCTTCGAGAGCGTCTTTGCTGATCTCGATCGCATCCTCATCGGTTACGGCTGCTGAACCGAGAAATGCGAACGCTGATAAACAAACCAATACTAAGATTGTTGTGCAAATTTTTTTCATCACGGAGTCCTTCACGTTTGTGATATTTATAGTTACTCGGGCAAGATGCCGGGTCAGAGAAATCTTTATATCCACTCCAATCACACTACAATCATAGCCTTATGAAAGAAAGAGTCACCATAAAAATCCCAAGAGAACTGTACGAAACCCTTCAGCAGATGGTCGAAGGCACAGGATTCTCCAGCGTCACGGAATTCATCGTCTTTGTCATGCGAACCCTCGCATCCACCGGCAAAATAGACGAAGAAGATAAACTCACGGAAGATGAGGTAAAAATCATAAAAGAGCGTCTAAAAAGACTCGGTTATCTTTAAGGAGAATTAAAAATGGATCACTTAGACAAACTGGAAAGCCAGAGCATCTACATAATTAGAGAAGCATACAAGCAGTTCAAAGATGTAGCAATCCTCTGGAGCATTGGAAAAGACTCAACAACGATGATGCATCTCGTAAGAAAAGCCTTCTACGGAAGAGTGCCTTTTCCTGCCCTGCATATCGATACGGGATATAAGTTTCAGGAGATCTACGATTTCAGGGACAAGTGGTCAAAGGAATGGAACTTCAAGCTGATAGTCGGAAGAAACGATGAAGCGATCGCAGCAGGAATCGGTCCTGACACCGGCGATAAGCTCACCTGTTGCGGGCGGTTGAAGACCGAAGCACTGAAGCAGACGATCGACAAATACCACTTCAAAGCCCTCTTGCTCGGGATCAGGAGAGATGAACACGGAATACGTGCAAAGGAGCGGGTCTTCTCGCCAAGAAACAGACAGTTCCAGTGGGACTACAAGAACCAGCCCGCCGAACTCTGGGATCAGTTCAAGAATAAGCAAGAGGGAGAGGAGCATATCAGGGTTCATCCGCTGCTCCACTGGACCGAACTGGATGTCTGGAAGTATATACAGCGAGAAAGAATCCCGATCGTTGATCTATACTTTGCAAAAGACGGGAAACGATACAGAAGCATAGGCTGCGAGACGTGCTGTGACCCAGTGGATTCCGACGCAGACACCGTTGACAAAATCGTTGAAGAACTGAAGACCACAAAGGTCTCAGAGCGGAGCGGCAGGGCGCAGGACAAGGAACGAGCCTACATGATGCAAAAATTAAGAGCACTTGGGTATATGTAAACTATATGTAAACCATATATAACCCACGAGCTTGAGGATAGATGGATATTGAATTACTGTTCATCGGGGTTCTGGCAATCTCCGCACTGACCGAATATATGGACGCCACTCTTGGTATGGGGTATGGCACCACTTTAACCCCTATACTGCTGCTGACAGGATTTTCGCCAATGCAGGTGGTACCTGCTATCCTGCTCGCCCAGTTTATTGCAGGGATCTTCGCAGCAACCCTCCACCACGGAGCAGGTAACGTTTCATTCGACTTCAAGAACGACCACGAACATGAAATCGTCAAACGACTGGGAAAATTGGGTTATATGCCTCGATCAAACGACTCAAAGGTAGCACTGGTACTGGCAGTTTGTAGTGTCATCGGGGTTATCGTGGCTGTTGTTGTGGCATTGAACTTACCTGAGTTTTATCTTAAACTTTACATTGGAATACTGGTGCTAACTATGGGGATCATTGTAATGATAAAGCATAAGGCAAGACACAGCTTCTCATGGAAGAGGATCATGGGAATCGGTGCCATCGCTTCATTTAACAAAGGTATATCCGGAGGGGGTTACGGACCTTTGATAGTATCCGGTCAGATACTATCCGGGGTAAATACCAAAAATTCAATAGGCATAACCGCTCTGGCAGAAGGAGTTACATGTTTCGCGGGCGTTGTTGCATATATCATCGTTGGCGCACAGGTCGAATGGACGCTTGCTCCGTATCTGGTTGCAGGTTCGTTGATCTCAGTTCCAGTGTCGGTGCATACTGTAAAGAAGATGCCGGTTAAGGAATTTACACTGGTGATAGGGATGGTAACAACATTGCTTGGTATGCTGATACTGGTTAAACTGATCATATAGAGGTTTGGATATGAATGAAGAGAATTTAAAATTCGTAATCGTTGGGCACATCGATCATGGCAAGAGCACTTTGATCGGAAGATTGCTCTATGATACAGGCTCGCTTCCTGAAGGCAAGATCGAGGAGATCAAAG
>JAYELB010000342.1:0-8362 GCA_034717055.1 Methanobacteriota archaeon | reverse complement strand
ACTGTTTGAGATTATACTATCGCTCGTGGCTGATTTGTACTGTGAAGAGATGATGTAGATGTTTACGAAACGCCAAAGAAACAGTCCCTCGCTTGTATGCGTTTACAACCATAGCGGGAATTGCTGCCGCTGTATTAACTTCATGCAAAAATGATTCGAGATTACTGTCAAAGACCCGATCCGCAGTTACCCAACCTCCTCCTCTCTGGAATATTGGGAGCGAGTCAAAATCTGCTTTACCGATGCTCAGATTCTCTATGAGGTGCATTCTTATCATATCCAGCCATTTCATCTGATCATCAGTAAACCTCTTTCCTGTTGTTAACATCTCGAAAGCTCCATTGACCCTCTCTTCGGCATTTAGAAGAAGCTCATCCCCATTTGCTGCGTGTTTTATCATAGAGATGATGTCTGCAAGTTCTTTGTTATATTCCATTTTATGAGCCTTCTGAAGAGTCTCCTCTGAAAAATATTCCGGAGTTGCTGCAAGTTCTCTCCTTAATTCTGATAGGGCTTCAGTATTCCAGTCTGCGGGTCTTTGTAGAAGTATTTCGATCGCTTCGACTTGCTCGGGATTTTCTCTAACGTATTTGGAGAACGCAACCAGATAATCCTGTGGTTTCCAAAAATCTCCACCGGGTCTCCTGAGCGTCCAGCTGGATGATACTTCGTCCTCCGTCCCATAGGTTACAATAAACCCCCTCTTTGGTCTTGGATAGTTAACCAGCAGATCTTGAAACTCATGATTTCTAAGAATCTTCATGACATTAACAAAATCGTCTTCAATTCGTTTGGGTAAATCCCGGGCAAAACCCCTCATATCCCCCTCCGGGATGAACCTGGAAAACTCTTCCCGGGCGTCGCCGCTCATCCCCTTATCTACCCTCTGCAGACGCTTCACAAGACTTTTTACATTGTATTTTCTATCCCGATTCTGATATATATCCTCTATAATTTCCGCATAAGTTCTTGTGGATTTCACAGGAGGTTCCGGATCGAAAACAGTAGCGTTTTTAAAATAATTGAAAAGTCCCCCATCAAAGCAATCAAAGACTGTGAAATGCGTCTTATTTATTTCCTCACATCTTCTTGTGCCTCTTCCCAACATCTGTTCCCAGAGTATTCGCGACTTTACCGGGCGGAGAAAGACCACGAATTCGAGTGCGGGAATATCCACACCCGTTGTTAGCATATCCCTCGTGACAACAATACCCGGCTTTGGTCGGTTTCGAAACTCTCTGATCCTCTGCAATGGTCTATCAACCGTCGGACTGCCAGTGATCTTCTGGACGAATGCATCCCCCTCCCAAAAACATCCCTGCAAATATCCACGAGTGCGTCGCAATGTGATGTATGCGGCAGGTCATTGGCAGCAAAGATCAAGGTCTTTGGGAAACGACCATAGTTTTCCTCATGCGCAAGTGCGTATTTCGCGATCTCTTCGACAATCTTTTTATTGCTGTCAGGTGAAGTGATCTTCTGTTCGATTTCAGAACTATTGAATTCTCTTTCGTCCTCCAGAGCGTCCAGTGACTTCAGACCGGTCTCTGTATCGATTAAACCAACCATCTCCCCTTCTTTCAAAAACACCCCGTTTATCCTCATCAGATTTGATGCGGACCGCATCCCAATCAACCAGCCAACCTTCTCTTACTGCCCTCTCATATTCGTACCTGAAAACTATCTCCTTAAAATAAGCGGTGGTGTGAGTTGCCGGTGTGGCTGTGAGACCAATTTTTATAGCATCGAAATAATCAAGAACTTCACGCCATTTACTGATCTCGTGTGCGGTGTATCCTCGATGGCATTCATCAGCGATAATCATGTCAAATGCATGAATGGGGATGTCGAGTCTGGTTGCATCGCTTTCATCGTCTGAATCCTGATCACTGGATCTAAAAGAATTCTGCCAGCCAAACAGATTCATTTGCATCCTCTGGATCGTGCACACATATACAAAAGCATGCCCCGTCCCTGGATCAGTTAAATAAGTGTTTGGCATGGTTTGCGGATCGAATGTATCGTCTTCATCGAAATCTCCCTTTTGAAATGCCTAAGAGTATACTTCGAAAGTCTCTTTGAATTTTAAACCTCGTTCAGTCTCGAATGTAGCAAAAGCGTTCACCGCCTGGGCTGCAAGAGCCCTTCTATCAACTAAAAACAGGATACGTTTCGCAAAACCGGACTTCATGACTCTGTAAATCTGGGAAACGATTGTATAGGTCTTGCCTGTTCCCGTAGCCATCGCAAGCAGCATTCTACGTTTTCCATCTGCTATAGCAGTCTCAGCCGCATCATTTGCTTCGATCTGGTAAGGGCGCAAACCCTGATGCGTGTTAGGATTATCTTTAAACCAGTTGTAACATGCATAAGCATCCCTCTCAAACATTTCTCTTAAGGCACCCGGCGTATGGAACCCTGATACTGTTCTCGAGCGGCTATCCGATTTTCTTAAATCCTGAAACCAGAAGATAACACCATTTGTGGAGTTAGATGAACGGCACATGGGAACCATCAAAATCAAACGGAGAACCTACAACCCCCATAGAATATCGTTGAGACTGACCAAGAACGCTTTGGGGTGCTATACTCAATCTTTTTACTTCGACGATAGCAAGTATCTGACCATGATCAACAAGAGCATAATCTACAGGACCAGTTAAAGTGGGATGCTCCTTAATGGCATTGGATAGGCAGGAACTCAAATGTTTCGACTTATCGTATTTTGTGATCTCTCATCCCACGGCTTCGAGTTTGCGGTCAACGCGTTTCTTTCGGGTTTCCCGTTCTGTTTCATCGGGCATATCGATAACATAAGCGCTTAATTTATTTAGTCTTTTCCGGGCGATCCTTCTCTGCCAAACATTCTGATATGCGCGGGATAAGACCGCTTCACCTGTGATACACTTCCTCGATCGCGGGTATCTCCTGTTGCGATCTCCTGACCTTCGCGGATGCCGGACCTGCCCCAAGAACATTCGCCCACGCACCTTCAGGCATATACCCGATTCCCGGATGCTCCTTCTCAGACTCCTTCACTCTTACGACGACAGCACTCCCTTCGCCCAAAACCTCCACAAGATCGCCGTCCTTAACCTCGATCTTCGCCATATCCGCCGGGTCAAGCACGATCACTGCTGATAGCTCCCGGTACTCACTGCTAAACTTCCCGTGCTTAAGCCCCGCCTCGGTCCGGAAGACGTCAGGATACGTAACGATCACGACCTTGCACTCTGGCGCCGCAAGAAACTCGCCAAACTCCATCTTCATCATACCACCTCGAGAAGCCGTTTCAGGATCGCGACGTCAGACAGACGCCCACTCTCGCGGGTCAGAGAAAGCTCTATCAGCTCGCCGTCCATGCGCACCGCACTGCCAGCAGCATCGATGCCGCCTGCCGCGCACGGGATCACAACGTCCGCGTACCTCGAGGTCAAGGTCTCATTCGGGTCGATCACGATCATCTTCCCGTTGATGCCGTGCGCCGGAAGTGAGTTCATGAGATCGAATCCGAGACAGAGGATGCAATCTGCTTCGTGGAGATCCATGCCGCCACTGCTGCTGCCACTGCTGCTGCCGTCACCACCCACACCGCCGCCATCATCGCCCGGACGATTATGCGACTGGCGCAACTGCTCCGCAATCGAGCGCAGGTTGTATCCGGGCGTAAGCGAAAGAAGATGGAAATCGGAAGATTCGTTCAGCCGGTCCATCAGCCGGACGATCGCATCTCGCGGCGGTGCCGATGCATCGGTTCCTGCGAAGATCACGCCGAACTCGGCTTTCTTAAGCGTGCCTGCAAGTTTCAGTATTCGCTTCTTGTCGTATGTAGTCTTTGGAACTTTACTTAAAAGCGCATCCATCAGTGCGTCCATAAACTCGATCTGGCGATGCGGATCGATCGTGTATACCTCCTTGCAGATGCTTGCGGTGTGTGAGAAGCGGGGGTCGATCGTGATTGCGATCCTGTCCTCCTCCCATCCATGCTGCCGTTTCTCGCCGCGCGGGTAGTATGCGTACCTGGAGAGGAGGCGCGGATGCGTATTCATGGGATCGCACCCTAAAAAGACAATCACGTCGGCATAGTCCCGCACCTCCGGAAGCGTACAGGTTTTGACCCTTCCGTCGAGTATATCATCAAAAATGCTCGTGTGAAACGTTTTAATCTCCGCACCCACCTTCTCTGCAAGTTCGATTCCGGTCGCTTGCGCTTCTGTGACCGAATTGCCAAATCCGACAAAGACTGGCTTTTCTGCGGACACAAGAATCTCGGCGGCACTCTTGATCGCAGTATCCATATCCACAGGACTCTGGTTCACCATCGGATCGATCTGGTTGGTGCTTGTGATGTGCGCATCCCCGATCCGGCATGCGTGTCTGCAATCATTCTCCCCGACCTCGATATCATCGCAGAGAAGCGCACAGCCAGTGCAGACCATCATCCCACCTCGGTCTGCCTGATCTGCGTGGTTTGCGCGGTTTGCGTGGTTTGCGTGGTTTGCGCGGTTTGCGTGGTTTGCGTGGTTTGCGCGGTTTGCTTGTCTTGTTCGATCTGTCTTATTTGCCCTATTTGCTCAATCTGCTGCACAGACATCATCGGATAATCCATCTCCGCATCGTACCTCATGCCGACGTGTACAACCGCAGTGCCATATCTGATGACCGCTTCCACCCCAAGCATCCGGCCTTCGAGTTCGCAGTATCCGAAATCGTTTATGCGCCCCCGTATCATTTCACGGTCGATTGCGACTGTTATCGACTGCACGCATGGCTGCAATGATATACTAGCACTGATCGCCGCTTCCAAGCTGCCTGCCGTGCTTAAATTTACCGGAGAGCCAACGAACTGGTGATATAAGGCACCAAGTTTGATTCCTGACTCAAAGAGGGCAGTGTCCCGGTCTGTTATCTCAGCCATCATGGTGACTGGTGTCTGCGATGCTATTAATATTACGCAGCCAGACTCCGTACGAACTCCTTTACACCATCCCCATAAGGTTCACTGCAAACAACGTCTGCCTCATCTTTTAGTGTGTCAAGTGCATTTGCAACCGCCACCTTGACGCCGGCGACTCCGAACATCTTGAGATCGTTCTCGGCATCCCCGATACATGCAAGGTTCTTTCGATTAATCCCATATATCTCGGCTGCCTTTACAATCCCGCTGCCTTTGTCAACGCCTTTGGGCATGATCATCACATCGTCCCGGTTAAGCTCGATATCTACAGACAGGTCGTTTCTCCTGATGATCTCCTTCACATCTTCGAGGCATGGACGCGTGGTTGCAACGATCGCCTCCTCGACCTCGACAAAATCCACGCCCGCAAACGCGGATTTCAGTTCTTCCAGTCCTTCGCCGAGCAGGATCTTTGTACCGTCTGTCGGATCATAGATGACAGCACCGTTCTCTGCGATGATGGCATCCACAAAGCCGCGCCCCGTGGTCACATCCACCAGGAACGGAAGTCTTCTCCCGGATGCAATGAATACTTTTATCCCGGCCTTCCTTGCATTTTTCAGGCTGGTTACTGCATTTTCAGAGAGAACCAGCGACTCATCGGTCAATGTCCGATCGTAATCACATGCAATTGCTTCTATTTTACCTGCCATTCTACAACAAACCCCTTGTCCATCTGTTCAAGCGATATCAATTCGAGCTGGCACGCACCATCGATGCCGGAAAACCCGGTACCGTCGGTAAGCGTTGGCGACGATTTCCCTCCGAGAATCATGTTCCCGACGTAGACATAGACCGTATCCACCAGCCCCTGGTAAAGAAGGCTCCAGTTCAAGCTGCCGCCGCCCTCCACCATCATTCTGTGGACACCCATCTCGTACAGGCGCCCGAGCGCGGATGCGAGATCAACCCGGTGCTCGCCCGCAACAACGATCTCAGCGCCTGCCTCCGAAAGCCTGTCGAGACGCACGCCCGGCGCGGATTCGGAGACCAGTATGATCCGCCTGCCAGCCCCTTTCATGAGAATATCGGCATCCACGGGCGTGCGTGCAAGACTGTCGGCAACGATCCGGATAGGATTTTCATCCGTTCCCAGATCCTGCCGTTCTTTCCTGAGTTCTTCTGATTTGACGGTCAAACTCGGATCATCAGAAAGAACCGTGCCTATTCCAACCATAATAGCGTCCACCCCGTATTTTAGTCGGTCCACACGCCGGAAGTCCACCTCTCCTGAAATTGGTATCTGCTTTCGAGTATATGCTGAAATCTTTCCATCAGCGCTCATGGCAGCATTTATGAATATATACGGACGCATCTCGTTACTCTTAGAATAGTTAGGGAATTCGGAACAGACATTTTTGAGGGGATGGATGGTTGCAAGAACGCAATATCTAAATCTATCCCGAATTCCATACACACTATTGGAACTCGTGGTATATTAATGATACGGTTCATGGGTCAGGAATTTTTTATTATTTTCCGGTCACATGATTATCAGCAGCACTTTGAGTCATAAGAGGCCGGGTGAACTTGACTTTTTACCCCATGAATCACACCGCATAAGGAGGGGGGAGTTGAGGTTGCTTCGCCCCGGCAAACCTTTTCGCTCTTGGCGGTACATAAATACAACCAGACGGAATGAAGGTGTCGTCACAAACAGCGTCCAAAACGTTATGATGGCAGATGTTGAATTTTTGGTTCATGAGCACCACCAGATATGAGGAAATAAGGAATGCGGCAGAGATCATCGGTCTTCCTGAAAAGGCAACGATGGAAACCATAAAAAGATCATACAGGGTGTTGATGATGAAATGGCATCCCGATCGGTGCGGAGAGGATAAACAAAGGTGCAAGGAGATGACGCAGAAGATAATCAAAGCATATCAGGTAATACTCGATTACTGTAACGACTACGAGTACTCATTTAGGAAAAAAGAGGTTGAAAGAACACGCTCTCCCGAAGAACGGTGGTTTGCGCAGTTTGGGGATGATCCGCTATGGGGGAGTGGTAAACGTGCCGGTGATTGAACCGTTCGAGGAGTACTATTCCGAATATGACCAGTGGTTCGATGAGAACTATTTTATCTATCTATCCGAACTTGCGGCACTGCGGCATTTTATCCGGGCGGGTGAGATAGGTGTGGAGATCGGTGTAGGGACCGGCAGGTTTGCGGCGCCTCTTGGAATTAGAGTTGGGGTCGATCCATCCCGGAGGATGGGTGAGATTGCCAGCGAAAGGGGAGTGTCCTTTGTCAGTGGCGTTGCCGAGAGTCTGCCTTTCAGGGACGAAGAGTTCGATTTTGTACTGATGATGGTGACTATCTGTTTTGTGGATGATATAAAGAAATCATTTGGTGAAGTTTACAGGGTATTAAAGGTTAACGGATCTTTAATTGTGGGTTTTGTTGACAAATGCAGTCTTCTTGGTAGGACGTATCTTCATAAAAATGAAAAGAGTAAATTTTATAGATATGCAAGATTTTATTCAGTCGATGAGGTGCTGGCTGGTTTGAGATGTGTCGGGTTCCATGATTTCAAGATGATTCAGACAATATTTGGTGGTTTGGAAGACATTACCGCGGTGCAGCCGTTCAGAGCGGGTTATGGGGATGGGAGTTTTGTGGTGGTACGGGCTCTGAAGTAATTAAAATATTCTAAAGTCAGGCGTTCCAACATCCGGGTAACTTGACAACCCCGGTTGCAGCAATATTTATATGTCAGACCGCTCCAGAATGTTATACATGGGAAATATCAGACCAACGTACATCAAAAAAATCGCAAAAGAATTGATCGAAACGCGCGGTTACGCATTCGGAACTGACTTTGAGGCCAATAAGGTGCAGGTTGCCAAGCATACGGACATCACCAGCAAGACGATACGTAACAGGGTCGCTGGTTATATCGTACGTAGAAACGTGATCGCAAAGCGCGAAAAGATTCTATAAGGTGGTGCTTATGGACCTCAAAGGCGCTATGCCTGCGCTGATGACTCCGTTCACGCCTGATCGTAAGATTGACGGGACTGGGTTTAAGGATAACATCAGGTATACGATCGAGCATGGAGTCTCCAGCATCGTTCCCTGTGGAACGACCGGCGAATCAGCAACGATAACGCTTGAAGAGCATAAACAACTGATCGATATCGCGGTTGACTGTTCCAGTGTTCCCGTGATCGCGGGAACCGGATCGAACAACACCAATGAGGCGATAGAACTCACCAGACACGCGGCAGACGCGGGCGCCGATGCATCGCTGCTGATCACGCCGTATTACAACAAGCCGAACCAAAACGGGATTATCGCGCACTTTGATGCGATCACGTCCGCTGTTGATATCCCGATCATACTCTACAACATCAAATCGAGAACCGGCATCAATCTCGAACCTACGCTGATAGCAAAACTC
>JAYELB010000341.1:0-1863 GCA_034717055.1 Methanobacteriota archaeon | reverse complement strand
GGATTGGGCGGTGGATGCTCCGCGCGAATATTTTGAGCAGGTCCTGAAAGAATGGAAGAACGGACAAAATAATCCGGAAGATGCTGCCGAGGTCGAAGAGTTCATCAAGAAGAACTTTGCGGGTTGGAGGTAGTCTTATAAGCGGCAGGCCAAAGTTAATGATGCAGGAACTCGTTGTGATACTGGTTGGGCGATTTATCAGAAGATGAGAAAATAATGAGAAAGATTATGGGCGAACCGTTGCTGTCATCGAAAAACAACTTAGGAGCAGGATCACTATGAACGAGGAAAGAGATGGTGAAGTAAATCCATTCCCGCATGATGAGACCGTCGGGATCGTTGAAATGCAAATAGCAGGAAATAACCCGGAAGAGACGAAAAAAACTTTAGATAGGTTTATAAAATTCGGGTATGGTAGGGATGAAGCAATCGAAAAAATTGGCTCCGTCGTCGTAGGAGAGATATAATATCTTGAAATTTCACGAAAGATTTAATGAGGGGCGTTTTGTCGAGAGATTACATAGTTTAAAATGATAGATGGAGGTTACTTAACATGAAGAGGGATAGCATATGTTTGGAGATAGGTGACTCAGTTAAGGCGAGGGAAGGGATGATGTGTCCCGGCATGGAGAATTGGTGTATCGAGGGATGGCAGGGGACGCTGAACTCGTGGAATGTAGAGATGCCTTCAACTGGTAGATGAATATGTCACGAAAGATAAACAGAAATGACCCGTGTCCATGCGGCTCAGGCAAGAAATACAAACATTGTTGTTTGAAGAAGAAAAAAGGTACTATATCCAACGAAAGTTCTCAGAATACCAAAAGACCTTTTATCAGTCGGTTAACTATTGCGAGATTTGTAGACGATTCAAGAGAAGATCCGGAACTGATGAAAAAATATATTGACCGATCACACGAATTACGTCCTGAACTAGATTTTGAAGAGTCCCTTAAAAGATTATGGGATCGTAAAAAGTTGAGAAAGATGAGTACGGAAGAGATAATCGATAAACTGAGATCCATGAACGTTGACTTCGATAAAACGCGTTTTAAAGAGCAGACTAAAAGTTATATTTCTGCAACACTATTGGCTGATGATTGTTATTATACTCAGGCTTTTGATGCGGAGGGACCTGACGAGGATTTCATCTGGTTGGCAATACTCGAATTATGGAGACGATTGAGCCCGGAACAGATCAATATAGAGATGATCGACGATTCGATGCAGGATGGTTATAAACTCATAGGAGCTGGGAATTATATAGAAGGGATGCAAGAATGGGCGACTGCATGGGATGCGATAAAAGCAATTATACCTCCGCATATCAAATCCGTGAGGGACGCCGATCAATTCCTGCCCGAACCACTGACACAATCAATCCACAACTGGTGTCAGGATTTTGAAATGCGACTGCACAATGCGGGAATAGATGATGAATCCTATTTTATGAAGAGAATCGAATACTGCCATGAGTTCTGTGAGATCTTTCCGGGTACTCATGAATCGATACTGCACAACATGTACAGGGCAGAAGCGGAAGCATATCTGGCGTTAGGTGCTGCAGAAACAGCAGAGAAACTATTCAAAGAACTGGTAGAAGAGTTTCCGGATAATATCTGGGGGTACGTTGGCTGGGGTGATATGTATTGTTTTGGTAGATATAGTGGAAAAATTCCTCCGGACTACGACAGAGCTGAGGAAATTTATAGGAGGGGGCTCGACCGATGCCATAATGATCCTGATATAGATGTTATTTATAAAAGATTGGAGGATCTCGAAGAGAAGAGAACTGAAGCACAATGAAAGAAGATTTAGTTGATCTTAAATATACCTCAAAAGAGATTAAGAAAAAGAGCAGGA
>JAYELB010000340.1:0-1886 GCA_034717055.1 Methanobacteriota archaeon | reverse complement strand
GAATGAGGGGCTGTGAGACTCGGAGGTGACAAGAAATGGAAGCATTACTAAATACTGGCGGAACGATCGATGAGGGCAGGCTTGCCAAGGGCGGCAGCAAGATAACCGAAGACTACAAGCTCGAGTGTGCGGTCTGCTGGATCGCTCCTGCGGACTTTGATGCGATGGGCAGTCCTGAGAAGGTGCTCGTGACAAGCCGGGATGGCAAATACTCGGTCCCAGTCTTTACGAAGCGAACCGACTCAGTACGACCCGGACACGTCTTCATGCCACGAGCAATCTGGGCAAACGTGGTTGTGGAGCCTGATACGTTCTCAACAGGATCGCCGCGGTACAAGGGAAGCAAGGTCACAGTCGAACCGACCACTGAAGAGGTGCTCAGCACTGAAGACGTGGTTCTGAAAGTGTATGCGAAAGGAGGCGACTGATATGTTTACCAAGAATGTTATATGTCCGGTCTGCGGAGGATCGTGTGATGATATCCAGGTGGAGCTTGGAGATGGCAAGATCACTGTTCGGAATGCGTGCAAGATGGGCAACGCCAAGTTCCAGGAGGTTGTTAGCACCCACCGCCTGAGAGACCCGCTGATAAAAGAGAACGGCGAACTTACGAAGGCTGACTGGAAAGATGCAATCACAAAAGCTGCTGAGATACTCACAGAGGCGGATCGACCCCTACTGTTCCTTGGAAGCGAGACCTCGTGTGAGGCGCAGGAGATCGGACTGCACATCGGAGAGTACCTTGGCGCAGCAGTGGACTCAAATGCAACGATCTGCCACGGCCCGACTGTCATGGGAATTCAGGAGGCAGGCTGCGTCGGATCGACAGCAGGACAGACGAAGAACAGAGCCAACCTCTCGATCTACTGGGGCTGCAACGCGCTTGAGTCGATGCCGAGACACATGTCCAGATACGGCATATTCCCGAGAGGCTACTGGACCAAACGCGGCAGGTTCGACCGGACTGTTATCTGCGTGGATCCGAGGAAGACGCCGACAGCGGAGGCAGCGGACCTTCATGTGCAGTTAAACCCGAACAGCGACTACGATCTATTTAACGCACTCCAGACCATCTTAAACGGAAAAGAGCCACACCCAGCGGTTGCAAAGACCACCGGTGTTTCGGTCTCTGTCATGAAAGAGATGGTTGAGATGATGAAGGCTTGCAACTTCGGTGCGGTCTACGTAGGACTCGGCGTTGGCTCGTCTTATGGCAAGCACAGGAACGTTGAGGCTGCATTAAACCTCGTAAAAGAGCTTAACAACCACACGAAGTTCTCGTTGGGTGCCCTTAGAGGTCACTGCAACGTCGCGGGCTTTAACCAGATCGCATCCTACCTGTACGGCTACCCGTTCGGTCTTGACTTTGCACGGGGCTACCCGAGGTTCAATCCGGGCGAGTACACGACGGTGGATGTTTTGCGAGAACGCGATGTGGATGCTGCGTTTGTGATGTGTGCTGATCTTGTCTGCCACATCCCTGCGGATCCTGCATCGTATCTCTGCGAGATACCGCTCGTCTGCCTCGATATTGCGCCGTGTCCGACCACGATTGCGTCTGATGTGGTGCTGCCCGGTGTCATCGATGCGATGGAGTGTTCGGGAACGTTCTACCGGCTGGACAACGTGCCGGTCTACTTTGAAGGGTTCACTGACTCGCCGTTTTCGTTTACGAAGAGTAACGAGGACACGATGCAGCAGCTCTTCGATAAGATCAAGAAGATGGCTTGAAGCAGGATTGATGTGGACGAGTTATAGAATCGTTCACATCGCCAACCTTTTTTAGAGAAAAGGAGTCCAGGGGCTTTCTAAGATGTATACAGTGATAAGAGATAAATTCGAGCAGATCGTTCTCTGCCACAATCCGCTCGAATTTATCTCTTATC
>JAYELB010000339.1:0-27268 GCA_034717055.1 Methanobacteriota archaeon | reverse complement strand
TCTTTCTCTTTCATTGTTTCATAATCAAGCGTTACGATGCCTGATACTACTTTGTCGTCGAAGAACGCTTGATCCACTCCTGCTATCGTCCGTATTTCATCGAACCGATCCTCGGTCTCTGCGTGCGATGCAACTGTCCGCTGCACATCGAGGAGCGCTCTCTGGTCGCTGGTTGCAGGGAACATGTCGATCATAGCGGTTTCACCACCGCAGTATCTGCCTTGACTCTTCTCTCATAGCCTCGTTCGTGGAGTTCATACTCCTGTCCGGATCTACGGCCGGGACGATAATCTCAAAGCCCCAGCCGTACCACCCCGACTGAAGTCGGGCGAATGTGATGAATGTGGGCGTGTGTTTGGCGGCGGCGCGAATTTTGATCATCGTTTTGCGGATAAAAGAAGTTGTCGAAGGTGATTTGATCGAAGGTAGCCATATATCCGATTTTGTCCGAAGCCTCCAATTTTTGGAATATATAAGTACAGATAAGATTGTACTTACTCCTCGTCCTCCCCCCATCCACCGTATTCAACTTTTCTGCTTGGTGGGGGCGTAGTCCATAGCACCCAATATTTATAACCCCACAGTGGTCTTTTAACGTCAAGAACGAGTCTTGTCTTGTCAAGGACTTTTCTAATCTCAAAAGATTTATTTTCCCGTAACCTTCGCCCCTCTATTTCTGAAACATTGCCACACCGGTCGATGGCAACTAAAAACCGTGGAGATTCTATCATATATCCTTCTGGAAAAGAAACTTCTATTCTTAGTCTCTCTGTGGGATATGTTATAGACCAATCTATATTAGCTGTCGGTTCGGAGAAAGGAAAACCTGTAGCTTCCATTCTCTCTTTAGCTTCCTCTAATGTGTAGGGTTGGTTATTTCTGGAAATACACTTATAGTAGTAGGTTAGAGTTTCTCCTTTCGCTAGAGGAGGTTCAAAAATGATCCGCCATTTAAATACATCATCATCATTCCTAACTATCGCGTGTGTCATCTTTGTATGTTCGGGTTTTTCCAGCACCACAAATTTAAATCTTTTGCTTTTCACGCTTTGACCAAGACATTTTACTTCAAGTGTAGTTGAATGATAGCAAAATTTAAGATTATCTGATAGAGCAGTCATTTTTACTCGAGCTCCAAATAGAGACTCGCTATCAGAACGAATTTCCGATATTGAATCGATAAAGTTCCTCTTAAGAATTGGTGAAGGAACTAAACTTCCAATATCATGTTCTACCAAAAAGTCTCTTAGATTTTGGAGATACTTTATAATCTTTGGGAGACTATCCATTAATTTCCCGCGGTTAAATAGCTCATACCGCTCTATTTTAGGAAAACCTTCTAAGCTTACTCCTTCCTCCACAATCGTTGCCGTAGGTACCCCATATGAGTTAGCCCAAGCCATTTCTGTAGGTAACCAAGCTGGACAAACATACTCATCAGAACCTTCTACTTTAAGTTTCTTAGTTACCAAAGCAATTAAGCAATCACACGTCTGAATTTGCTCTTTAATTCCATTGGGAATGGTAGTAGCAGGCTCCTGGAAATCATAAACAATTAACTGAAATCCCAAACTCTCAATGTATTTCTTGAAGAGCTCCACTAGCCATTCGTCTTCTTTACTGAAACTGCAACTCAAAAATCCTTTGAATGTATTCTTCATTTTCTATTCCTCGAATTCATTGGTTTAAATCAAAAGGAAATTTTGGATAACGTGGTATATCTGAACATAGTTCATTTATATATCTGTCTGGACGAACTTCAATCATCGCTACGCTCCATCATTCTTCTTCTGCATTAAGTCTTCCAACCCACCCACAAAAACACGTCATCCGCGTGACCCATCCCGACCTCCTTGCACCTCCTGATAGTCTCTCGAAGTCACGGACATACCACTGAAGTAGGAGGTATCGTACCTCGCTGGAGGTTGCGTATACGAGATGAGGACGAGTACGGGCAGAGGTGGGGTGGGTGATTTGGACATAGGCATATGAATTAATATAAAAAACGTACCGTACGAATACTTTCAGGGAATACTGCAGTCCCATCAAAGATGTAATCTAGCATCGGCACTCCGTCATAATAAATCCTAATAATCCATAAAAAACGTGGTAAGTGATCAGTGAGTATTTTTTCTTTTTCTTCAATACGTCTTTCTATTAAATATCTTTTATAATCTTTCACTTGTGTTAAGTATAGCTCGGTGTTAAATCCTTCAGAAGGAATCCTTTGTTTTAGCTTCGAATAAACCTTGTGAATACGATCAAAGGTCAATCGAATTTTCGGATAAATGGGAATTATCAATTTTTCGACCAATGCCAAAACACAACCATATTCACCAGTCCACTCATTTTTCCACTGGATAAAATTTTCATCTGGTTTCACTCGACTATATGGACCTATCTGATCATCATGCACGTACAATTCCTTTACATCACCGTTCTGATCATAACGATATCCGCTTATAACAGCGGCATGGTATGCATCAACATTTTTATTATTTTTTAACTTGAGCATAGCAATTAGAGGTAAATCCGCTTTGATATACGATTTCACGGCATCAGAAACTATACAATCGTTTATTTTAGGATTATTCCTTGCCATCACTTTGATATCTATTATTTCGGTTTCCATTTCAAGTGAATGGATATAATTTATCATTTGCAAGAGGGTTAAGCCACGTGATGGAAAGTTGCGACCGTCTGATGGGAATGAAACAGAAATCTCGGTTATTTCAGCAGGAGAGTGTGAAGGGATTCCAAAAATATCACGTGAAGGATGTAGAGATGTCCATAATGCCGCTGTTGCGCATGCACCAACAGCAATATCTTGAACTTGGAATGGTAATGAATCAATATTAAGGGGGATGCCGTAAAGAGATACCGGATAACTTTTATACAGAAAACAGCGATACTCTTGTTCTATATCGGAATAATATGGTTTTAAAAGAGTGCGCCCAATCAACGGATTTTCATTGGCATCTCTGATGGGTTTAACTACGACAAAACCGAGGTATGATTCTTTCAATACCTTTAATTGTTCCTTATCACAATTTACCAGCATTTCTCTAAAATTTTCTGTGGAAAAGTTTTCTGAGAAGAGATGTAGGCGTTTTGTGATGGTGGAAGGGGTGTCAAACGAACGTGCATAGAATTTGGAGTAATCAATTAAATAATCCTTATCAATGTAGTGATCTTCAATAACAACAGTATTAGCATTTATATCTTTTGTATATTTGTATATATAACGAGCCTGATTGGAATACCCTAAGACATCTTGTGCATGGTCGAAAGGGCATACCTCCATTAAACCACCTTCCGCACTTAATTAAATTGTAAAACGCTTCCACAAATCTTCAGGAGATAAAGCGCTAACTTCTCGATGAAATTCTTCTGCTTCTCTTAGTGTTTCTGGATCGTTGACTATTTCATCTAACTCAACCTTAATCTGATCTATTTTTGCCACAAGTTCTTCTGGAAGTGCATTGAGTGTGTCCATCTCCATCTTGGTAGGTCCGACCATCCGCATTTTTGCATATCCTCCTTTATTCATATTTCGTTTTGTTAGAATGTGAATCTCAAACCACCCATATTATATAAACTTTTTTGTCATATAAACATTTTGGGTGCATTTCATGTGGAGATTAACAAATACATACCCCAGAACGCTGTTTCGTCACGCGCTCAACTCGACCCCCCTATACGCGAAAGCATCGTGATAAATTCCGAAGTCACCAAACCCCTGACTTAAGTACAGAGCCTGTGCCTCGCGTCTTCGCATCCGGTTTGGCTGCACCAGTATCGGTACCCCGTGGATGGACCCGCCAGCAACAAAACCACATCTCGATCGCGACGAGTTTTCGCGCCATGTGGTGTACGTCAGAACTCATCTTACATAAACCCCTATGAATGGAACCATTCAACACTGTCCGGCGCGGCAGTCATCGCGTCCGCCGCCATAGATTTATTAGCAAACGACCCCCAAGAGACGGTATACCCAAAGGCGGGGGTTGCCCAGCCAGGTCAAAGGCGATGGGTTTAGGGCCCATTCTTGCAGGAGTTCGTGGGTTCGAATCCCACCCCCCGCATTTTCGAAAAAAGCGTCTTCAAACCTCGCTCCTCCGGGATTCTTTCCATTCAACACCTGACCCAAGCACCTGTTTTTTCAGTGCGACGACCCCACAAAGCGTGATCAGCCAGAGGTGCGCGATGAGTCCGAACATCCGAACAACCCCGCGGCGCAGACCGTACCTCTGCCACAACAAAAGCCCGTACAGCGGCACAAGCGGTGTAGCAAGAAACGCGACAAATGGCAGCGTCAGCGAAAGGAACCACGCCAACCGCCTCGACACAGGGATCTTCGACCGCAGAAATGATCCCATGTATGTGCGCAGCCCCTGATAGGCACCGGTCAACCACCTGACGCGCTGATTGAAGAGATCACCGATGCTAGATGGCGCCTGTTCACCCACGAGCGTCTCCGGCACAAATACGCCGACGAGACCTGAAAGATACGCTTTCTGGGTAAAATCAAGATCCTCGCACGAGACTGACTCGTTTAACCGGTTGAATCGGTGCTCTTCCATGAGTTTCATATTCAAAACTCCGATCAGACCGTTGAACTGGTTAAATCCATCCATCCTATTAAATATACGATAAACGTCAGAAAAGAAGAGATATTCCGCAGCAATCGTCTGGGTCACGATGTTTTCATCCGCGTTCGTGACAAAACGTGCGCTGCTTGCGATTATCGCATCATGGTTCGACCGTAGCGCGTCCACGCATTCGACCAGGAAGTTCCGTCTGGGGCGGCTGTCCACATCAAAGAGCGCTATGTAGTCCGGTGTCGCGTCATGCGCCGCGAGAGCATCGTTGACAGCGCCAGCGCGCCGCCCACGGTTGTCCATGCGGGCAAGTACGGTAACCGGCATCTCTTCTAAAAGTTTCAGGCGGTCATCATCCCCTTCCACGAGATCGAGGACATAAGTTATCCGGACATCCAGATCCCCTTTTTCAAGATCCAACAGACACTCTGCGGATCTCCTAAGCACTGATAGCGGCTCAAACGACGCTACTGGTACGATGACAGCCAGTTCTTCCATCACTTAAGGAGCAGGGTGATTATATCAGCACCCTGTGTGGCTGTAACGATCAGGTTCAGCACGATGCCGATGAGCGCTCCTGTGATCAGGCTGGTGATAATTCGGATCTTGATGATGAGAACTGCTGCTATGATCACGGATATGATCAGCCCGATGCCGGAACTAGATCCGATCATGCTTAAAAGTCCCACTGACCCGGATATCCATTCCAGTAGTACCGAGATTGCATTTATTCCGAATACGATGCCTACCATCACGCCGATTATGGTGAATGTGTTGTTTCTCATGGTGTCGTCCTGCCATCAATGCTGTAATCAGTTCAGATGCACCCGATCTCCTGTCGCCATGTAGATCGCGTTCTCACAGATGTTCACGGCATGATCCCCGATCCGCTCGAGATACTTCGATACGAAGAGCAGGTGCGAGATGTTGGTGAGTTTCTTCGGGTCCTCCACAAGGTATGTCAGGAGTTCTCGTCTGACCTGATCATACAAGCCATCGATAAGATCGTCCTTCTCTGCCGTCGCATAAGCAAGATCGCTGTCAGAGTCGTGAAATGCCCGGATTGCAGAACCTAACATCTCACGCGTCATATCAGACATGCGCGGGATATCGATCAGGGGTTTTACGTGCGGCTCTCCCTTCGAGTATATCGTGACTCTTGCAATATCTACAGCAAGATCCCCCATCCGCTCAAGGTCGATCTGGATCTTAAGTGCCGTTGCAATCGTCCTGAGATCGACTGCCATCGGTTGCTGGAGCGCGATCAGCCGCAGACACGCCTTCTCGATATCACATGCGAGATCATCTACCCCCCTGTCCTTATCGATCACCGATTGGGCCATCGCTGCGTCCAGATTCTTAAGCGATACGACCGCATCATGAATGATCGCATCAACCAAGTTGCCAAGTTTTATGATGTTTTCCTTAAGCTCTTCCAGTTCCTGTTCGTACTGATTCCTTACCATTGTAACCTCTTGTCATTATAACCTGTTATGTATCCGAAGTTATATTAGATGATGCGCCCCATCAGCGCACGATCTTTGATATATCGAGTTCGAGGATGTCCTCTGCGCCAAGACGCTTCAGTTCCGGGATTAAGATGTTCACAGTCTCCTTCGCAACCACAGTCTCGACCGCGTAATATTCGGAGTTGTATAGCTTGGTCACGGTCGGCAGTTTCATCGCAGGCAGCGCGGCGATCAACTCGTCGAGTTTCCCCGCGGGCACGTTCATAGCCAGAAGCACCTTGCCGCGAGCCTCGATTACAGCAAGAAGCAGCGTTCGTATCTCCTCGATCGCTTTTCGCTTCGTGGAATTGTTCCAGCTATCCTTGTTCGCGACCAACTTCGTTGTCGATTCGAGCATCACGTCGATGATCTTTAAGTTGTTCTTCCGAAGCGTCGATCCGGTCTCAGTGACATCGACCACGACATCCATCAGATCAGGAACCTTCGCCTCGGTAGCGCCGTAAGAGAAATGGATCATTACAGGGATCCCGAGACTCTCGAAATAACTTCGAGTAATATTTGGGTACTCGGTCGTCACCCTGCTGTGTGGCTTGATATCAGATGCGTCCTTTATTTTTTGGCCATCAGGCACCGCAATAACGATCTTGACGATTCCTGCCCCCTGCTTGCTGTATGGCATTTCAGCAATCTCGATCACGTCTGCGCCGGACTCGATCACCCAATCATGCCCTGTTATTCCCACATCGAAGTATCCCTCTGCCACGTAACCGGCAATCTCCTGTGGGCGCAGTATCTTCACTTTTCCGATCCGCGGGTCGTTGATCTTTGGGTTATACTCCCGTTCGGTCCTCTTGATCTCGAGATCCGCCTGTTTAAAGAGGAGAAACGTCTGCTCCTCAAGACTTCCTTTTGGTATTGCTATGCTCAACATCGGTGTAACTCTGTGGTGGCGCATTAATAGTTTTCTTGTCAGCGGCGTGAGACTTTTTAATTTATTCTGGTCGGTTGAAAACATGACACCAACCCGGCAAATACAAATATGATTGGATGTGTAATCAGTGAGATCGGTGTTAATCTGTGGCTAAAATAGTATCAGCCACAGATTAACTCAGATGGACACAGATTAGTGGTGTAAACGACTTTTCAGATTAATAGTACTCCATTATGGTAGTTATGGTTGCATAAGATAGTCCGACGTTCCCCGAAAATAATAAAAAAACTCCGCGGCGTTGATTTGTTGATCTGTCTATGAGGTTGGTATTGGTGACTGTGTGACAGAGATCGGGATAAAGATTTATGGATAACTGCGCAAACAGATTCTTGCAGGAAGAACGTTGAAATTGCGCTTAATAATTTGAAAGATTGGAAAGAGGTCATGGAGCAAGAAGAGAAGACCGTTATCGGATATGGGATTGGCAACAGCCACAGATCGGGAACAGCCACGACCGAACATGAAACCGCAATGATTTTTGCAGCAGAGGACATCAGGCACCTGTTATCACGAGGATACCCGCGCACAGGTGTCATACGGTTCGTAAGCGATCATTACCGTCTGGAAAATCGGGATAGGCACATACTGATGCGTGTCGTTGTCGAACCCGTGGTTGCGGCATTACGCATCAGGAAAAGGATACCATGCATTGAAATCAAGGATAAAGATATCATGGTAGATGGATACAACGTCATTATCTCAACAGAAAGCGTGATTTCAGGGGAATCGGTATTCTTATGCGATGATGGATTTATAAGAGACATCAGAGGTGTTTTCAGGAACTACAAAAATCCGGTGGAAGGTGTTTGCAGACAGATTCTTGAGATCCTGTCCGAATGCAAGCCGGATTCTGTTACTTTCCTATTCGATGCCCAGATCAGCAAGAGTGGCATGCTTGCACGCTACATTCGTGGACTGCTCCCCAAATATTCCCTATCAGGCGACGCGAGAACATCAAAGCATGTCGATTTCGATCTGAAGCACTGCGACATGATTGTTGCAACTGGTGACGGTAATATCATCGATGAGGTGCGATCCGCGGTGGATATTCCCGGACGCATCCTTGAGAAACTTGGCAAAAATGCGTGCACGATATAAATGACAGTAAAACAACGGCTCTGGTGTGTGCAGGTACTCAAACTAAGCGGCGAACCCGTCCGCAGTTTGCTTGTCGAGATGGGTGCATTTCAGAAGGACGCTGTGGTTCAGAGGGATGACGATTATCTGTATTTCCCGGTTAAACATGAAATTGATATTACGAATCAATTTCCTGATGTTAGACTCCTGCAGAGGGACTTTGAGTCTGTAGGAAAGGAAACGTTCGGGAGTATCCTTGGATTTACCCCGTCTTATGACATGATCGGGGATATTGCGATCATCGATTCCGACGACCCCGATGCAGAGAGGATCGCGGACGCTATTCTCCTGATGCACAGGCACATAAAGACCGTTCTTGGGGCAATGTCACCGGTGCGGGGTGAGTTTCGGGTCAGGGATTTCCGCGTGGTTGCGGGCGAGCCAACGACTGAGACCGTGCACAAGGAGTATGGCTGCCAGTACGAGATCGACCTTGCACGCGTCTATTTCACGCAAAGACTCGCAACCGAACGAAAACGCATCGCTGATCAGGTCGGTGGCGGGGATGTCGTTGTTGATATGTTTGCAGGTGCGGGACCTTTCAGTATCCTTGTCGCAAAGTCAGCCAGAGAGGTGGTGGCGATTGATAAGAATCCGGTGGCGACCCTGTATCTGGAAAGAAAC
Organism: Methanobacteriota archaeon; assembly: GCA_034717055.1. GTDB lineage: Archaea > Halobacteriota > Methanosarcinia > Methanosarcinales > Methanogasteraceae > Methanogaster_A. The sequence goes on along the minus strand of JAYELB010000339.1, from coordinate 18,446 downwards.
GCGACGTTAAACAGGATCGATAACATGCGGATCATCTGTAGTGATGCCGCAGACGCCGCGCACGATCCTGATCTCGCCCATATCGCGGATCATGTGATCATGAACCTGCCGCACTCGGCAGACGAGTTCCTTGACGAAGCGTTAACAATTCTAAAACCCGGCGGCATCATCCATTATTATGACATCAGGGAAGCGGATGATCTGTTCGATGGTGCGGAGGCTGCGATCAAGGATGCCGCAAGCGCACGCGGCATGTCTGTGCGGGTTTTAGACCGGCGGATCGTCAGGTCCTACTCGCCGCATCAGTACAATGTCGCGCTGGATGTGGAGGTGTGTGGGGGGCTGTAAAGTTACTCTGGTGCTGGCGTTGTTTTGGCATTGTTATTGGTTCAAGTCTAGTGTCTGACGCCCGGGGTTTCGGGTGTCCGGAGAAATCAGAATTCTGGCATAACACCGAACGAGTTGACAGCTCTGCTTACGAAGGGTTTATATGAGATGCGTTTCAATTCGTCCCACATGGAACGACGGGAGCTCTGCCACGACCCGTGCATGGTTTGCTGTTGGCCACGAGTGTACAGAACATCGGTACAGCCAAACCAAATGCGAGGGATGCGATATATACAGGCTCCGGACGGTAGGGGATTTGGTGACTTATGAAAAAATTGAAAGGAGGGCAGACATGAAAAAAGCATATAAGATATATACGGAAGCAATAAGGGACCATTTTAAGGTATTTTATGCGAATTGGCCAATAGGTGAACGACGGGATTCCCGCGCGTGTCAGGCTGATCGCGGTCGCATCGGTGGTGCCGTCGTCTGACACATCCAGGTGGTACGCGATCTTGTCCTGTAGTTTCATCACCGTTTCAGCTACATGAAAGGCTAATCATCAAAATACAACACTTTCTTTGCTTTTTGCAAATAATCCAGACCAAGAAGAACATCTTCATTACTTTCCTTGTCCAGCGGTCTGTCATCCACTAGCACCTCGTCCAGCAAAATTCGCTCGCGTTCGCCATCTTCTATTATCTCGACCTGTGTGATCGGGAAATACAACTCGTCACCATCCGATGCCGCCCACTCTCTTTCAGTCATCTCTAAAACAATCCCGAGTTTCTCTGAAATGCTGGTGCTGATCACGGTCAAATCAGCGCCAGTATCTATGAACGCTATGACCCACTCGCTACACAAATCATCCGAACAGACCTTCACGTCCACATACTGCCGCCCCATGACAATCAACCTGCAAGAAGCCTATCGATCTTCTTTCTGGTTTCGTGATCGGCAATGTCGCCTTCCACGCAGATGCGATCCTTCTCAATTATTATGCGATTGCTCAGTTCCAATAATCTCGCGGATGCTCTTCACCTTATCGAGCATACTTTTGTCGTCGACCCTCGCGCAAACGCCTCTCAATCGTATTGATCCCATACCCGTACCTCTGCCTGGTTTGCCATAAGTCTTTCCGGAATCATAAAAAGCGCCTCAGGTCTCATAGGGTTCATCACAAGTCAGCGACAGGACCTTAACCGGCGAGTGAAGGTATCGCGTCGCGACACTGATCACGCCGGACGGTATTCCTGCACGAGTCGGACTGATCGCGGTCGCATCGGTGGTGCCACCGTCTGATACGTCAAGTTGATGCGCGATCTTGTCCTGCAGTTTCATCGCCGTTTCAGCCGCAAGAAAGATTAATCATCGAAACACAACACCCATCTTTGCTTTTTTCGTAGGTGTTTAGCTAACCACGAGATTACACTGATTTCCACAAGATTTCTGTGTTAATCTCGTGTAATCTCGTGGTTTTTCCACCTCAGCTAAACACGTACCTTTTTTCAAATAATCCGGACGAAGCAAATAGAAGCTCCGACTGCACTGCAATCCGGCGGTCAGCAGTTGGGGCTGGCATCCCTGCAGGGGTGCGCGGAGTGATGGCAGTAGATGATACCGGGACGGATGAGACGGTGGTTTTGATGGCGGTGGAAGGCAAAAGATTGAATGCGGATAACATTTTAAACTCGTATGTAATAACTTATACAGGTGAAAAGATATGATCAGTGAGGCAGAACTTGTGGAACGGCTCGCTCCGATGGTAGAGGAAAGGGTGCGATATAAGGTGGTTCGAAGCATCATCGACACGCTTGAGGAGCAGTGCTATCCGCCGGAAGAGATGTTTCGAGAGGAATTTATAAAAAGGGTGGAAGCAGCGGAAAAGAATGCAATGGCGGGGAAAAGTAAACATTGCACTTATGACGAATTCAGAAAGGAATTTTTACATGGAGTGGGATGACGAAACCGCCATACGACATGGAAGTCGTAGATAAACTAAGAAAAGACATCGAGCAGTTGGAAAGAAGAGATAAGATAGTTTATAATGCCATAATAAAGAGGATGCTTCGTATCGCAGAAGATCCTTATCTCGGCAAACCTCTAAAGGGCGTACTCAAAGGTAAGAGAAGAGTTCATGTCGGGCATTTTGTGCTGATTTACGAAATAGATGAGAACGAGCATAAAGTAATTTTTCTAGAGTTTGCGCATCATGATGAGGCATATAAGAGAACGTGATCGGGAATAACCAACAGGGCATTGAGAGAATGTTGGAGGTGGAATTGATGCAAAAAGGCATCCTTTTAGGTGCAAATCAATTGTAGCGCTGGATAAGCATCGGGTGGTTCCAACCGGGTAATTTGCATCCAAAAACTTCGTTTTCCTTTGGTAGTCCCGTCTCATAGTACACGAATGTCATTTTCTAACCGCAATTTGCAGCAATTCCAATTATGGGCTGAAAATTTGTTTGGCGCATGCTATCAGCACATTAGGCACGTAATAAACGCAATATACAGTACAAAAGTAACATATTTTTTAAGAAAGACTGCTGCGATTTTATCTTTTTGCTGTTTCAAGTCGTTGAGAACAGAGGAAATTTTAAAATGAGAATTGCTAATGCTGCTCACTCAAATCAGCGACCCACTCGCTGCACCGATCATCCGAACAGACCTTCACGTCCACATGCTTCCACCCCATAACAATCAACCTGCAAGAATCCCATCAATCTTCTTTCTGGTTTCATGATCGGCGATATAACCTTCCACGCAGATGCGATCCTTCTCGATTATTATGCGATTGCTCGGTTCCAAGGATCTCGCGGACACTCTTCACCTTATCAAGTATGCTTTTGTCATCGACCCTCGCACAGACTCACCTCTCAATCGCATTGATTCCATACCCGCAACCATACCTATTTTGCCATAACATAAGTCTTTCCGGAATCATAAAAAAGCGCCTCAGGTCTCATAGGGTTCATCACAATTCAGTCAGATGTTTCATCATCGGCGCCGCTTACCACCAGCCGCCACTTCTCAGGTTTTCAGAGTTTCAGAACCACTTTCCAGCCGTACGTACCGCATGAGCGATCAGATCGGCGCAGGACTCCATATCCTTAAGCGACAGGACCTCAACCGGAGAGTGAAGGTATCGCGTCGCAACACTGATCACACCTGACGGTATTCCTGCACGAGTCAGGCTGATCGAGCTCGCATCGGTGGTGCCGCCGTCTGACACGTCAAGCTGATGTGCGATCTCGTTCTTCTTTGCGGCCTCTCGCAGCCACGCAAGTACCTTCGGATGCGTGATCACACCCCGTCCTCCAGCATCCATCACCGTGATTGCCGCACCCTTGCCAACCTCCATCGCGGACTCATCTTTGGTGATGCCCGGATGATCACCTGCTATGCATGTATCGATTGCGATCGCAACATCCGGATCGAGTCCGAATGCAGCCATTCTTGCGCCTTTTAAGCCCACCTCTTCCTGAACCGTGAAGACTGCGTGTACGGTCGGCTTGATGTCACCGATCCGCCGCATCACCTCAATAAGCAGTGCCGCACCAGCGCGGTTATCGAGTGCCTTTCCGGTAACGTAGTCGTTTGAAAGTCTCACAAGGTTCTGGTCGATCGAGACCGAAGTTCCGACCTCGATGCCCATGCTAGCGACCTCGTCTGCCGATGATGCGCCGACATCGATGAACATATCCTTGGCGTCCACCGGCTTCTTCCTCTCGTCTTCTTTCATGACGTGCGGGGGCTTTGAGCCGATCACGCCAAAACACGGATCTTTTGAGTGAACGATGACTCGCTGGTTTAGCAGAGTCTGATCAAACCACCCGCCGACCTTCACGAACTTCAGGAATCCGTTATCATCGATATGCTTGACAGCAAGCCCGATCTCATCGATATGTGCAGCAAGCATGATACTCGGGGAGGTGCCCTTCTTCGTAACGATCAGGTTTCCAGGCACGTCCTCCCGGACATCCCCGTACGAGGTTAGTTCCTGGCGGACAATCGCACGAACGTCGCCCTCGTATCCGGAGATCCCGTGAGCGTCTGATAGCCGCTGCAACAGATCGTACATGACTTATCCGAACAGTGCACCAAGTCCGGCCATGCCAGACTCTTCTTCTTCCTTCTTCTCTTCTTCTACTTCCTCTTCGACTTCCGGTGCTGCTTCGGCAGCCGGTGCTGCTGATGCTGCCGGAGCCGCTCCACCTGCTGCTACTGCAACCGGCGCCACCGCTGCCTGCGCGATTGCACTCTCGATATCTACGTTCTCGAGTGCTGCGACAAGTGCCTTTGCTCTCGAAGCGTCCGCGTCGATGCCTGCTGCACCGAGTATGCTGGTGATTCCATCCTCAGTTATCTCTTTTCCAGCGCTGTTCAACATTAATGCTGCATATATATATTCCATATTTATTACACCTCTTGTTTAGTATTATCTTATCCGAAAAGAAGACCAAGCCCTTCTGCCGCTTCCTCTTCTTTCGCTTCTCCCTCTTCTTCCACGTTTTCCTCTACCGCTCCCTCTTCAGTCTCCGTCTCTGTTGCAGAAACTGCCTCTTCCGCCCCTTCTCCAGCTCCTGCCGCCGCCTCTGCTCCTACCATGAGCATCCCTTGAAGCGACTCTCCAAGCGCATCCGGATCTGTTATGCTTCCTGCAAGCGCCATCGCACTCGACTGCGCCTTTGACAGCAGTAGATCGATTATCGCAGGTATAGGTATAGCAGCGTTTATGGCAAGGTTTCTCGCATCAGAAGCTGCCTTTGAAAGTATTGTCGGAACCGTTACCGGGGTTGGGTATGCGATTGCAACTGCGAGATTGAATGCACTTGTTGTCGCTGTCGCGATATCGGTTGCATACTTCGCCTCATCGATATCCAGTGCATCAGCCTCCAGAATTATGCCGTTGTCATAGACCGAGCGGAGATCGAACCCGACGGTCATCGGGTATATCTCAAGCCGCGATAGCATCTCAGAGAGCGCACGCGATACTGCCTCACCGGCGTGTGCAACAACCTTGGTCTCCCGGATCACGACTTTCCCTTTATCGATCCTGGCCGGTATTCCGGCATTCTGCAGATCGCCCACGATCGGTCCCGGTGCAAAGGAGGTTGGACCCTCTGTGACTGTGATGTCGGCTGGCGCAATAGCACCTGCCCTGATCGGAGCCTCTGTTTTACTGGACTTAAGCAAATTGAAGAGTTTGAAAGGGTTTAAATCCGTGAAAACGAGCGCGGTCTGATCGCCAACCGACGATCCTATCGGACTTAAACCTCTGCTAGATTCGTCGAGAGCGCGGTGTATGAGATTATTTCTATAAATACGTATCTTCACAACACCCTTCATGCTGCGGCGCATCTCTTGCAGTTGCTTCGCCGGTATGTCGCGAATTCCGGCAACCCCGACAACCGAGTATTTGTCGACCAACTGCTTGATGCTCTCGATCTCGTCGACCTTCCACTGCGGAACGTGTGCTGTGCGGTGTTCTGTCGCTGCATCCGTAGCCATCACAATCACCTCACCCTCGCTGATCTGCCCATCGTTGTGGTCACATAGATGGATTTGATGTTCTGCACACCCTTATCCAGTACCTGTTCGAGTCTGATGACCACGGCTTCGACGTTCTCTGCGACCTCCTCTACCGGCATATCCCGCCGCCCAATAGGGGCATGGAACGTCATTCGATCCTTTGACCTAATTTTTATGCTGCTTCTGGTTTTGTGGATGATCTGGGCGACGTCCTTGTCAGGTGTCAGCGGCTCAGGCATCTTGCCCCTCGGACCGAGAATCTTACCGAGAATCTTACCGATGGTTGGCATGTATGCGACTTCTGCAATGAAGAAGTCGTAGCTTTCAGCAAGGTCCCTTGCCTTGTTCTTATCATCGCCATACTCCTCGATCGTTTCGGGATCGATGATCAGGTCTGCGCCCGCCTCTTTCGCCAGTAGTGCGGTCTCGCCGCGTGCGAAGACTGCAACCGCGATCGGTCTGCCAAGCCCGTGTGGGAGTATGATCTCCTCGTCTACACGGAACCGTGGCTGGCTCAAATCAAGATTCTTCAAATTAATCGCCAAGTCCATACTTTCCGTGAAGTTCCTGGACGGAGAGTCCGCAAGTACCGTGTTAACAGCGTTTATTGTTTGTTCGTTCATGAATCCACCATCGTAGTCGTATCGACTCGTCGGTCTGCTACGAATGAGTTATATTACACTGGTCGGGCTGTACTTTAATGTATCGGTCGAGGCAGCGAGACTTTTTAATTTGTTCCGGTCGGTTGAAAACATGACGCCAACCCGGCAAATACAAATATGATTTAGATGGTGGTACATGTTTAGCTGAGGTGGAAAAACCACGAGATTACACGAGATTGACCTATAAATCTTGTGGAAATCGTGTAATCTCGTGGTTAGCTAAACACATACGATGGGTGTAATCAGTGAAACCGGTGTTAATCTGTGGCTAAAATATTATCAGCCACAGATTAACTCAGATGGACATCGGTTAGCGGTGTAAACAACTTTTTAGATCGATGGTTCTCCATTATGGCAGTTGTGCTTACATAAGACAATACGACATCCTAATAACCCAAATGCCACCAAATACTCTCGGTGAGTCGCATTTGAAAGAGTTTATACGAAACCCCTATTCAAAAAAGCGGCTGCACCATATAAATGGGCATATCATGTAAATACCGACCAGAACTAATAGAACCCACGCAAACCAGTTACACGATCTACAGAATCCATAGTAATGTGCCGCGATTGTGAAGATAAAGACCGCAGCAAGCAGCATCAGTACCCCCATCGACCGGACCTTCGGATATTGTACGCTGCTGATCATCAGCACCGATAGCACGACAAAGATACAGGTAGCCGCGATCGGCAGATACTGCGAATCGACCGTGTATAGCAAGAGCACAGCGAATGTGCCTGCCGCCGTGATTGGAAGACCACGAAACACAGGGAGATCGATTATACCGAACCTGACAAGCCGAAGCGTCCCGCAGATTAAGTAGGCGGCAGAGACTGCGCATACGAGGGCGTGATTGTAATCGCTGGCAATCGCATAATAGATGACGGCAGGAGCCACGCCGAAGGAGATGATGTCTGCAAACGAGTCGAGGTGCTCGCCGAAGACGCCGGACTCAAAGCGTCTTGCAACAGCGCCGTCCACGCCATCAGCAAGTGCAGCGGCAAGGATAAGGATGATTGCGTCATAAACATAGCCGTTTAGCACAAAGAGGATGGCTGTGAATCCGAACAATATGTTTAAGATCGTGACCAGATCCGGCAGTCGGATCAACCGGATGATTCCGGCTTCGTGTTCGCTGCTACTACCGCTACTACTATTCATCGTCTGATTCCTGATGTTTCTTGTGTCCCGGATCTTTGAATCGCGATTACGGTTTTGCCTGCATATATCTTGTCTCCCCGCTGTATGATCGGCTCAAATCCGGGAGGGATGGTCACATCCACCCTCGAACCAAATCGTATCATGCCAATGCGATCGCCCCGCTTTACAAAATCCCCTTCCTTGATGTACGGCACGATTCTGCGTGTTACAGTGCCTGCAATCTGCGTGACTGTGCATTTGACATCATCATCTTCGATAACAACCAGATTGCGCTCGTTTCTAACCGAGCCTTTCATGAAAGCCGGGATGCGGCTTCCCTTTATGTACTTGATGGACTTGATCCGCCCGGAGATCGGGGTCCGGTTGACATGCACATTATTGAAATTCATGAAGATATGTACCTCGCCATTCTCGGATGCCATGACCCTGCCATCGGCAGGCGATAGCATCACCTGTCTGCCAGAGACCTCATCCGGATCCGGTGCACGGGTGGGGTCCCGGAAAAAGGCAAGGAATAATATCGTTAGTGATATAAAAAAGTATGCGACGATGCGAAATCTGTGATCATAGATGGCAGCCACTGACGATATCAATGCAGAAGTCCACACAGTGAGGATCCACCAGATAGAACCTTTCGCAATCCAGATCCTCATGTGCCCTCCTCGCCCTTTACATACGCACGCAGCAGTCTGACCATCCGGTCGATCACGTCCAGGAGTTCGGGAAGCGACTGCATTACGACATAAGCGATCACGAAGAGTGCGATCCCGGAGCCGAGCTTCGCGATATAATTATGCGCAATATCAAAGCTGTCCAGAACCCACATACGGCCTGCAATCTGAAAAGTGTGTTCGCCAAACCAGTCATATCCTGTAGCAACGACGACAAAGACATTCCTGATCAGATTCAGCATGTAAATCACAGGAACCGAAGCTGCGAATGCGATCAGGGTTCTTTTTGCAGATGCACGCACGCAGAAGATCAGTCCTATAAAGATTGCGATGCTCTCGATAGCAGTGCATGCAAGAATGATCCTGACATTATGACCATTCAGTTCGATCTGACTCCAACCTGTCAGTTCTGCGGGTATATTGAACAGATGCAGAATATAAACGACCTGATTTGCAGAGGCTGATATCAGGAATCTGTTGAGAATCTCGATCTCGGCAAACGGATAGTAAAATAGACCTCCGAGTGCTGCTGCGGTTGTTAGTGTCAGAAGCGTGCTCTCTGCACCCTCGTAATGCCTGTAGTTCCGGAGCATTGTGTGTGCTATGATCAGGCAGAAAGTAGATACTAGAAGCACCAGCACGACATTGACATAATCGGCAATCTCGATGTAGTGGATCGGCTGGAGCGCCCAGTGCATCGCAAAGAAGAACCAACCTGCAGCTCCTACGAGAAAACGGTACCTCCGGTACCTGCCCGGTAATGCGGATGCCGCAATCAACAGCACAAGCGCAACGCATAGTACTTCTACAATCATTACATCACCTTTTTGAGATTAGATGGTGTTAGCTGGTATAATAACCTTTCATCCGTCAAATAAGGAAATCTGCAATCCGATCCGCGATCACCCTTCCGCAGTATGCGCAATGCAGTTCAACCCTCTCGCCGCGGCATATAACAAATCTTGGATTAACAGGCTCATCCGTGTTTGTGATGCAGTTTTGATTTATGCACCTGACCACACCCTCGATCTGCGATGGAAGGATCACTTTGTGCTTTTCCACGACCTCGTAATCGCGTATGATGTTAATCGCTGCGTCGGGGGAGATGAGTGCAATCTTATCCACTTCTTCCGGCTTTAGTTCCCTGCCTTCGATCTTGACGATGTCTTTCTTCCGATCAGAGACGTTCATGACGACGCTCACAACATCCTCGGACCGATCCGTGATGCCAAGAATTCGCAGCACATTAAGTGCCTGTCCTGCAGTGATGTGGTCGATCACAGTACCGTTCGTAATCCTCTTGACCCGCAGTTCCCGGCCACCATGTTCATCAGGTTTCGGTTTCATCCCATCACCATCGAAAGGATCGCCATGCGCACAGGAACGCCGTAGAACGACTGCCTGAAGTACATGGCGTGTCTACTTGCATCGACCTCCGGGTCGATCTCATTCACCCTTGGAAGCGGATGCATGATAATTAAATTGTCTTTCACATCTTTCAAGGTTTCTTTTGTTATTCTATAGCTACCTACGACCGCATGATATTCGTTCGGGTCTGGAAACCGCTCTTTCTGAATTCTTGTCATGTATAGTACGTCCACCACATCGATGACATCGTCGATCTCAGTAGTCTCCACGATCTCAGTACCGCTCCTGATCAGAGCGTCCTTCATCAAGTCTGACATCTTCAATTGATCCGGCGATACAAGATAAATATCAGCGCCATAGAGCGAAAGCGCATGAGCAAGCGAATGGACTGTTCTACCATACTTGAGATCCCCCACAAACGCAATCTTTGCTTTATTAAGTTTACCCTCCTTCCTTATCGTATACAAATCCAGAAGCGTCTGTGTCGGATGCTGCCCTGCACCATCGCCGGCATTGATTACAGGAACTGAAGAGAATTCAGACGCCATCCGGGCTGCACCCTCCTTTGGATGGCGGAGCACGATCGCATCGGCATATCCACTGATAACCGAGATCGTATCCGCGAGATTCTCGCCTTTGACGACAGATGATGTCTCGACTGCTCCGAGATCGATGACATCTCCGCCGAGCCGTTTCATTGCGACGTCGAATGAGAGCCTGGTCCTGGTGCTTGGCTCATAGAAGAGCGTCGCAAGTATCCTGCCGGATAGTGCATCTGATGACCCGGTGTGCGCAACAGGTTCGAGTTTTGAGGCGTGGTCGAGGATGCGGTCGATCTCATCGCGCGAAAAATCCTGTATCCTAATGACGTGTTGCATCGCGCGGTCATTATCTCGCTGCCCCAATTTATGCACGATATAACACTTGCATTCATGCATTAAAAATTCTTTTGACCTTTCACGCCGACCGTTACATAGGGTGTGTGTTATACGGAAAAGCGTGTCCGAAATGATTTATGTGTTTGCATGTTCAAGCCGGCCATAAGAACTAACACCAAAGGTACAAAAAATGGGCACTGTTCAGAAATCTAGTGATAGCTAAGTTTTCCAGTTCATCGCCCAACATTTTATTTCTGTTGCATCTAGCCAAAAGCCGTAAAATAAGCGATTTAGAAGAAACGAACGTATATTCGTAGCTATCCAGGATTGCAGCGCGTCGGCGATTGAGGAGATTCCGAAAGTAGTACTTCAGTCCATCGCTAGAAAATTGAACAGTGCCGAAAATTGGACAGCGCCGTCTTTTTATTATTTTCTGGGAACGTCGGATTGCCTTACGCGATCACAACTGCAACAAGGGAGCACTACCGATCTGAAAAGTCATTTACACAGCTAATCTGTGTCCATCTGCGTTAATCTGTGGCTGATATTATTTTAGCCACAGATTAACACCGATTTCACTGATTTCACCTATCTAATCATATTTGTATTTGCCGGGTTGGCGTCATGTTTTCAACCGACCAAAACAAATTAAAAAGTCCCCTCCTGATGGAGGATGACGCCAAATACGTTGCTGTGATGATGCCATGTTCTGTTGCGATCTACGAGAAGTCGGATGGCAACACATACGTCGCGTCGATGAATGTCGGCATGAGGGGTAAGGTCTTCGGTGGTGCTGTCGATCAGACAATGTCGAAGGTCACAGCTGACGATAAGAAGATACTCGGATTTGCTGAGTGGTGACTGCGGGCACGTTCCCGCATGCCCACGCTACTATGCCCGGGGGTGGTTCCTTCGTTACGCTTGCGTTAGAAACTCATACCCCGGTCCAGAGACATTTCTTGTACGATCCGATCACCATCTTCACATCCAAGTCTACGATGCCCTCGATTTTGTGGCATCCGTCGATAAACTCCTGCAGTTCGATGATAGACCTGAACATAACCTCACATAATAGATTGAATCGTGTGCTTGTGCGATACAGGGCGATAATATGATCATGATCTTTTAGCAGTTCATCAGACACGCTCTGCAGGTTCGAATCGGCAATCTCAGTACTTATAAATGCCTTGACACATTTTTCCGCTTCTTCGCAGTTAAGAAGTAAGGCGAAACCTTCGATTACATTATTTTTAGTCATCTCGGTAATTCTTCGTCTGACCGTTCCCTCGCTCACACCGATCTTGTTTGCGATATCGACATTACTCATCCTCGCGTTCTCGCTCAATATCCCGATGATCTTCAGGTCGACGTCATCTACCGACAGCGTTTCGAGTAGACCCTCGCACGACTCCTTTCTCCAGCACTTGATTCCATGATTGCGATGATCTTCCATAGATAGCACAATGTCTCGACGGTATAAAAATATTGTGTAGCGAAATCCGTAACAGTATTACGAAATCTTTATATAGGGGTGTAGACAACAAGAAGACATAAGCACAATTGTGCAACAGAACTTTACAAGGAGTGAATATTATGGCAAACGAAGAATACAAATGGTTCCTGCGAGATGAGGTCGTCAACGCGGGATTATGTACATTCTGCGGCGCATGTGCCGCGGTCTGTCCGAATGACCGAATTGAGTTTCGGGAAGATGGTCCGGCGCTTAAGGAAGAGTGTCCGAGAAACGGGCAGGGCGCGTGTAAGGACGTCTGCCAGCGCGTGGTCACATTTGCATCAAAGATCGGTCCGAATATCTTTGGCTTCAAAGCAAAACCGCCCGCATTGCTCGGACAGTACGAAACACTTGTTGCGGCACGGGCAACCGATCCCGCGATACTGGAGGGTGGACAGGACGGCGGTGCTGTGACCGCTCTTCTCTCATACTGCATGGACAATGGCTTGATCGATGGCGTGATCGCAACCGGCGACGCAGGAAAGCCGAGTTCACGAGTTGTTCGGTCTAAGGAAGAATTGCTCGATTCCGCTGGCTCGAAATACTCCGCGATTCCTGTGCTCTCCGCGATCAAGGACGCAGGCGACATCACGAACGCCGCTGTGGTCGGGCTACCATGCCACGTCTACGGGGTCAGAAAGACCCAGTTCTTCCCAGGCATGATGTCGCATGGCTATGAGGTTGGCGAGAACGGCGAGAAGATCAAGGTTCCTAACATTGCTTACGTCATCGGCTTGTTCTGCACCGAGAACTTCAACTATGGCAAGCTGGAAAAGTTCATGCAAGAGAAAGGTGTTGCCATAAGCGATGTCAAGAGAGCCACCATACATCTCGATGAACTTGTTGTGACGACCGATTCCGGTGAGCACGGTTTCGACCTCAACGATCTCTGGAATGCTGGATGCGTTCAGGACGGCTGCGTGATATGCAGGGATGCGGTCTCCAAACTCTCTGACATCTCGGCAGGGTTCATGGGATCTGGCAAGGGCTGGACGACGCTCATGGGACGGACACAAAAAGGCGTCGAGCTGATCAAAGCAGCAGAGGAAGCTGGATACATCGAGACAAAGCCGGATATAGACCTTCACAGGATCGAGGAGTTTGCGGCTCTCAAGATGCAGCGGTTCAAATGGGAACTTGCTCGTAGGCTCGGTGAAGGAAAGAAGGTCAAGTTCTACTGGGCATCAGACTATCCAGGTATCGTGGGCGAGGTCAAAGGTACGTTCTATGTCAAGATAAAGACCAATTCGGGACTGATAGGTGCTGATCCACTTGTGAAAGTGGCTGAACTTGCTAATAAGTACGGCGATGGGACGCTTGAGATTACATCAAGGCAGACCGTCGAGATTCAGGGCGTTCCCGGCACGAACGTGGACACATTGATGAGCGAGATCTACGCAAGCGGTCTCGCAACGATCGGGATGGGATACGTCTCAGCATGCGTCGGGATGGACTACTGTACGGAAGGACTTGTCGAGACCAAGAAACTAGCAGGAGAGCTCACGATGGCGTTTGCTCAGCGACTGACGCCGCACAAGGTGAAGATCGGTATAGCGGGCTGTGCGAACGACTGTGTGCGAGCCAAACGCCACGACGTTGGTCTCATCGGGCAGGTGCGCCCTGAGATCGATACGGAGAAGTGTAACGGCTGTGGACGGTGTGCCGAACTCTGCCGGGTCGATGCAATCTCAATCGTTCTCGGAAAGGCGGTAATTGACAAGGACAAGTGCGTAACCTGCGGATGGTGTATCAGGGGATGTCCGAGCGAGGCTGCAATCGAGAAGGAACGCGGGTACGCGATGTGGATCGGTGCCAATGATGCGAGACGACCTGCTGATGGACTACTCTTAAAGTCGTTCTGTACGGCGGAGGAGATTCCTGGGTTAATCGATGCGGTTGCAAAGACGCTTGTCAAGCACAAGACAAAGCCGGGCAGAGAGAGGCTCGGGAATGTGATGAAGAACGTCGGCGAGGGCAGGTTCATCAAAGAGGTTCTGGATCAGGTGTGATAGCACCTTATTTAACTGCGGAGATTACGGCCCCCCCCCTCTCCGTAATCTCCGCGGTTTCCGCTTTTTTTAAATTGCGTAACAGATTTGGTGGTCTGGTTCTTGCAGCATATGCTGCCAAGGTTGCAAGTGTCAGTTCATACGAAGTGTGGGGGCGTCTGCGCATGCAGCTCCGAGTACCTTTCCTCCGAGCGTTGTTATAAAAAACCACCCGATCCCCCAGCCGCGTTTTATGGAATACTCGTCCCGTTCCTTTACATAACCAAAGTCAAGAAGCCCGAATGACTTGAGTGCTGGCATGATCCGCTCCGCAAAGATGCTTATGGAGAGGAAATTTATCGGCGGACAGATCTCAGAAATCTCGTCTATACCCACGTTCTCCATGGAGATCCTGCACGTCTCCTCGATGAAATTATATCTTTTATTGGGCTTACACGCTGCAAGGTGTGCCGCGATAACGCCCCGTGATGGCTGCACCCATTCACAGTCAACACAATCCTGTGGTGGCAACAGTCGACCCCACTCTGTCCGGTTCCAGAACGCATCGAAGAGTGTGATAAACTGCTCTTTCGGCGGGAGATCCATGAAGATCTCGGTCCGCGGGTTTACCTCCAGCCTGTTTTTCTCATTCACAACTATGATGTTCAGGGTTTTAGCAAGATTATAAAGGAGATGGATGGTTCGCGAATCTGGTTGGTTTGCACTGTTTTTCAGGTCTTCCGGACTTCCCATCAGTTTATTCAGTGTGAAAAGATCTTTTCTGCGGATGAAACTATTTGCAGTGGTCAGTTTCATACCATTATTGGAAACGATGTATCGTAGAAAGGCCCGGAAATCCAATATAAGTGATGTCTTGCCTGATTCAAGGTCCGCTTCAGATACGGCCTGACTAAACCTCGAATCCACATCGAAGGGGTGATGAACATCAGCCACTTCACACATTATAGCCCTATCAAGTTCCTCAAAGGACCATCGTTCATAATCTTCTTCCCACGTGTCAGAGTATGGATCAAGTCCGCAGTATTCGTCGAACTTGCGAATGTATCTATCAGGGTTTTTGAAAGCATCAAGGATATCCTCCAGTTCTTCATCAGTTAGATGTCCCTTTTCATGGAGAAACCTGTAGAACTTCTTAAAAGATACCGGAATCCGGAGAATATCACTCTTGCTGCTTGCAACCTTTCTTATATACCAGTCCCCAAGATAGTTCTCGATATCCACTCCCGTAACCTCCGGAAGAGTGCCTAATCCATATCCTGCGAGGTACGTCGCGAAGAACTCAATCTCATCGACGTGCCTTGATGCCGTCTTCTCGCTTATCCCTTTCTCTATGGTCAGATGCTTGTAAAATGATGTGATAAGTTCTTTGACTTCACTATCCGGTCCATCGTCACTTGTCATAAGACTCCTCCCTTGCGAACCCGTGTCATATCACTAAAGTTGTGTTCGGAATCCTTGATAAGGGTGTTGCTGTGATCCACACCCGGGATGAGGATAAAATGCTTGAGTATCTCCGGAGCTTACATCTCCTTTCGTCCGACAATCCCATCCGGTCATCTTGTGACAACCCCTAATTAAACTCCTTCTTTGTTCCTCCGCACTTTGTGCAGCGGTATACTGTGTACTTCTTATGTGTCTTTAAGAGTTTAAACTCGTGGTCACACGGTGGTGATGGTAGCGGCGCCTCCGGCTCTTCACACTCTTCCGATTCTTCTGCATGTTCATACAGCTCCGTCACTTGTCTGAGCCCCGATTCGAGTTTATCCTGCTGCTTGTGGAACTTATCCAGGTGTGTGTATGTATCGCAGAGGAGCAGAAACCGCTGGGTGTCGATGACCGAGACCAGGTTACCGATGGTGTCCGGGTCCAGAACCAGTTCCAGTTCGAACCCGCCCCCCACGTGGACGGCGACGATGTCTCCTCCATCACCCCGGACCAGTCGCCCTTTCGCATTAACGGCTTCCGGATGGGATTCTCTGAATATATCTACGGTGTCGACGAAAAACCGCACACCATCTGCAAGATAGTTTCCGACCCCTTCGAAGAACTCTTTCAGCACGTCAAGGTCACCAACTGTATGAAACTCAAAGGAGAGTTCCATGCTGTCAGACCGGATGGTGACCGAACCTTCGCGATAACCGGCAGTGATCTCGAACTTCTCGATGGCTTCCCCCAGACTAAAACTATACTCAAGACAGACCTCGATCGGTGGCAGATTGTATATATCACACCCATCTCTGCGTGGATCGTTCGGTGAGGTCAAGAAATGTTCCATATAGCATAAATCACATTGAAACTCTTTTTCCGGTACGCATCGGGTGCAAAATTTATCATAAGACACATACTCACCAGATGACCGACATACCCCCTCATACTTATCGTAATCCTCGCAGATGCAGCAGCACCCATAGATCATCCAGTCATCGGACTTGAGTGTCCGGTCAACCAACAGACGCCGGATGGTCTCATTGGCTTCGGGTAGCACATTGTTAAGCGCATCCATTTTACCATACTTCTCTGCGATGGCTCTCAGCCGGGGTATGATCTCCTGATTGTGCTGATTGTAAAGGTAATCGCACAGATATGCTAAATTCCACAAATCCCCTTCGTCATCGAATCGGTCGAGGAGTCCGACCATGAAATCAAACGACTGCGGGTCTCTGATCTCCGATAGTACACAAAGCGGGGAGATCGTGCCAATGGGGTTTTTATTTTCACCGACTGTCGGATTGTCCAGCCGGTAAGTGATTCTCTCGATCAGCGGCTGAATCACTGGAGTGCCAATAATCTTCAGTGCCTCTGCCGCGTATTTGCACAGTTCAGTATCCGCGGACTCAAGCGCATTGATCAACTGCCGGATGGCGGCTGGAGTGCCAATCCCCTGGAGCACCTCGACCGCGATTAGGGGGGCATATTCCCTTGTATCATGTAGGTATTCCTTTATGGGATTGACAGCCGCGTCACCGTATTTAATCAGACATCCTCCGATATCTTCGAGTCTCGCTGCCAGTTCACCGTTTAATTCCCGATCGAAGTAGTAGTCGCCATGTTCATTCGCCCAATCATCGATCTCATAAATCAAATCGTCCAGCGCAGAGAGTGTTTCGTCCAGTGTTTTATGCATGAGTTACACCACAGGACATTGCGGCTCTACAGTACTACGTCTTGTGGTTTCGCTGGACTGTGGCACTGCATGGAGTCCGGAATCGGATGCTGGCAGACTCCAAAACAGATAACCTTTAATCTGTGCAAACACAAACTATTGAATCGATGATGCATTCATTCGTAGATATCGTCCTGAAACTCGAAAAAACATCCCGCATGCACCGGTATTATAGGGGTCTATTGAATCTGACCCTCATTTCCCTTCTCTTCTATATACTACTGCTCTACGTCAGCGCGCCGGTCATCTTCGCACGGTACAGCTCTTATGATTTCACTCTGCTCGAATACCCTGTGCGCACGAAGATGGTGTGCACCGCCGCTGCCGCGCTCATCCCCGCGATCGTCATCACGTCCCTGCTCTACATCCGCAGAAAACCGGTGAGTGTCATCAGGTTAATCGGCAATGCGTATCCTCTGCTCAAGGAGCGGCTGCCCACTGCTTATGACCGCGCGGATAAATCAGGCATCGTTGTGGATGATCTGGCAGAGGGGGTGTCTATCGACGCAATATCTATTAGAAAGTCAGCGATTATCGGCAAAAAAGGACTTTTCTTGCGGATGGTGGCATCTCTTATGTTGGTGTCTCTGCTACTGTTTGTATCATCGCCAGACGCGCCCCGTTTCATAACACCTGAAGAGCTCGAGTCCAGGATCACCCCGCCCACCGACGAGGAGCGCGAACAAGCTGCGGATGAGGCGCATCAGCAGCAACTGATGAGCGAACTTGGGTCCGAGTCCGGTTCAGGTGGCGGTGATGCGGCGATATATGGCAAGCCGTCGGTTGCGGTGATCGAGGGTACAAACATCGAACTGGTGATGTTCTCGGATGCCGGCGTCGGGCACAGCTCTCGCAGGACCGAATCCGAGCCACTAAGTTTTATTTCAGGGACCGTGTACGCTGCAACACCTGTGTCGTCCGAGACCTATATCGACAGACTGCCTGAAGAGAACCGGGATCTTATCAAACAGTACTTTATGGAGATTGCTGCGATCGGTTAGTGCTCACCGAACAATAAGTGGCAAAAGTACATGCTCGAGTCAATGGCACTACCTTAAGCGGATATCCCACCTCCACGTAATTCGTTGCGAGCTTCGTCCCGTGGTTTAGTGAGTAACGGATAGTGTTTACGTCGACGTTTGACGGCACGCGGTTCACT
>JAYELB010000338.1:0-8502 GCA_034717055.1 Methanobacteriota archaeon | reverse complement strand
ACATCAGGCAGATCAGAAAGCGCATTCGCCACAGAGAAGTCGCACCCCATCCAGCCAGGACCTCCTACACAGGAACACATCGTTTAAGCTCGGATGAAAACTCTGGCGGATACCCGAAGCATCGACCACTCAGTTCCGACGCGATTGCTCGAATAGGAATCAAGGTGCGCAGCTTTCCCGCAAGCGGGAAATCGAACCAGTCACCCCTACACATCTCTGATTTTTCCACGGCGCGACACTCGAAACAGACTAACTGATCACGCTTCCCTCACTTGCGTCTCCGACCATCCGCTGGTACCGTTTAAGCACGCCGCTTAACTTTGACTCAGGCGGTTTCCATGCCCTTTTCCGATTGTCAAGTGCGTCCTGATCGACCATGAGATCCAGTCTCCGGTTTGGGATATCAATCTCGATCGTATCGCCGTCCTCTACAAAGGCGATCGTACCGCCGACTGCTGCCTCTGGCGATACGTGCCCGATACATGGTCCGCGTGTCCCGCCAGAGAACCGCCCATCCGTTATCAAGGCAACCGAATCGATAAGCCCCATGCCTGCAATCGCTGATGTCGGGGAGAGCATCTCACGCATCCCGGGACCGCCCTTCGGACCCTCGTACCGAACAACAACCACGTCTCCCGCCACAATCTTTTTGTCCATTATTGCTTCCATCGCATCCTCTTCGCTCTCGAAGACCTTTGCATGCCCTGTGTGCTTGAGTATCTTTGGATCGACTGCAGTCTGCTTGACTACTGATCCCTGTGGCGCAAGCGTCCCGTAAAGGACTGCAATCCCGCCTTCCGGGTGTTTGGGTTCGTCCACGGTTGCGATGACCAATTTATTTGTCTCAGGGTTTACGATTACCATGTCATCCAGATTCTCGCCGATCGTGCCGGCGGTCACAGTGAGCGCATTGAGATCGATTCCGGAACTGTTCTGGAGTCGCTCAATGATTGCATAGACGCCGCCTGCCCTGTCGAAATCGATCATGAAATGCTCTCCGCCCGGGCGCAGATTGATGAGGTGTGGTGTAGTCCGGCTCAGTTCGTCGAACCGCGAGAGTGGAAGCGTAATGCCGAAATCGTGCGCGATTGCGGGCAGGTGAAGTACCGTGTTTGTGCTGCCACCGATCGCCATATCAACGGTGACCGCGTTGTCAAATGACTTTTCCGTGACGATCTGGCGTGATGTGATGTTATTGAGCACCAGTGTGAGAATCTGTCTTCCCGAGTCCTTTGCGATGTGAATCTTCTTTGCATCGATCGCGTGGGCGGTTGCGCATCCGGGGAGGCTTAATCCAAGTGCTTCGGTCATGCATGCCATCGTGTTTGCTGTAAAGAGCCCTGAACATGATCCGGCACCCGGACACGCTATACCCTCAAGGTTGCGGATGTTGTCCCGTGACTCACCGACCGCCTCGAATACAGAGATTAGATCCTCCTCCCGGTCGCCAACAAAACCGGGAAGCATCGGTCCCCCGGTGACCGCGATCGCTGGCAGGTCGAGACGTCCCGCCGCCATCAGGTGCCCTGGCACGATCTTGTCGCAGGACGGTATCAGTACCATCCCATCAAACGCATGTGCACGCACCATGATCTCGATTGAGTCTGCTATTAGTTCTCTCGACGGCATCGGGTATCTCATGCCCTCGTGGTTCATTGCTATACCGTCGCAGATCCCGATGGTGCTGAATTCGAACGGCACACCTCCAGCCATTCGTATGCCAGCTTTCACCGCTTCACTAATCTTGTCGAGATGGATGTGCCCGGGGATGATATCATTCCAGGAATTCACCACCGCAATAAACGGTTTATCCATCTCAAAGTCTGTAATGCCTGTTGCTCTTAACAGTGCGCGGTGGGGCGCCCGCGCAAGCCCTTTTTTAATACGGTCGCTTCTCAGTTCCATGCATTTTGTTATTGCGGCAGCGGTACATTAAATTTGGCTATTTGGTACTTCCTGTGAAATCAATCTCCATGATAAATCAAGAAAGCCCCTCCGGGGCGAAATTGAAGTGTGATGTTTTTCTCATCATGTATCTAATTTCAGCAGCAAGATACACAAATGTGTTTATACTTTCCTATATGTTAAGTAAGAAATATCCCCGGATGTTGGTGATTTTATTACTTTCTGGTTATTTTGGCTTCTTTCAATTCTATCAACCGCAGACTACCGGTTAACAAATCCGCGTTCATCAGCGGTTCATTATATGTTCAATTGACTGTAAGAACTCTGTAAAACCAATATCGACCGGATGAATAGAGGATTAATCCAATCGAGCTTTATGTGTGTTCGGTTAAGCACATGAGATCCGCCCGTGCTCAGCATCTCCCTACTATCTTTACCCAAGTGTACACTCGAGTATCGTGGGGATGTCCACATATAAAACCACGAGATTACACGAGATTAACATAGAAATCTTGTGGAAATCAGTGTAATCTCGTGGTTAGCTAAACACATACTACATCTTTTATCGGCTGTATGCAGATGACCTGAGAAGTGGAGTCTTTTATTATTTTCTGGGAACGTCGGATTGCCTTACGCGATCACAACTGCAATAAGGGAGCACTGCCGATCTGAAAAGTCATTTACACAGCTAATCTGTGTCCATCTGCGTTAATCTGTGGCTGATATTATTTTAGCCACAGATTAACACCGATTTCACTGATTACACCCATCTAATTATATTTGTATTTGCCGGGTTGGCGTCATGTTTTCAACCGACCAGAACAAATTAAAAAAACACACATGACCTGGCTCCGCAGTGCTTATACTGTCGATGAAAAAGCAATTTCAGAATCGTGGCTACCGCCACTGTTTTTGAGAGTTTTACGTACCAAGTCTCGAGAAGTGCCTACTGTTACCGGAATACCCCTGTTTGGGGGGTGGTTGTTCCTCTTTAACCAAACACCGATGAATCGAGCTCGGGTTCACTATCACAGAAGACAGAGAACCTTAAAGTTCTGCCGGGGTATATTTGAGGGTGACGGAGCTGACAAGTTCACTATGTAATACCTATAAGATAGAAACAACATAATCGATACCATTCAAAACCAGATGATAGGCGGGCATGACAGTGAAATGGCTAAATAAAATCCTCATGAAGCAGAACCAGCAGAAACCCCATACGACCGATACGACCGCGTTCCGCGATCTCCCGGGCTGGGTTTCTGACCGGACAAGAGCAGAACTCAGAGGGTTCTTCGAATCCGCCACACCGATATTCGCACAGATCGAGGAGACAAAAGAAGAACTGATTCGTGATATCGAGAGCCTGAAAGTTGCAGAACCACCAGAGTTGCCGTCCCGCGTACTTAGGGTGGGGTTTGCAGCCCGCGATAGCCTGATCAAGCAGATCAATGTTATGATCGATAGAATCAGCACCCCGGCGATGGATTATCTTACTATCATGGAATTTTGCAGGTCTGTCGATACCGCTCTTGATGCTACAATCGAGAAGTCTACAAAGAGCCATGGCCGTGCCAAATACTTGTTTCCAAAGGCGGTTGGCGCGGTATTTACTGATCTTAGAAGTATAAAAATATCATTAGCAAAACTCAGAGATTTGCTTGATAGGGAAGGTTCGAAAATAAAGTGTTTTGATAGTATAACAGAGACTATACAGCAAATAGATGATATAAACAGAGATATCGTCGCAGGCAACTCAAATATAAAGAAAAATAGTTCTAAAACAGATGAAATAAAGCGGGAGGTAATAGATTACACCGCCAAACTGGAACAACTGTCACAGAGCACGGAATGGGGTTCTTTTGTTGAACTCGAAGACCGGTTGAAAGAAAGAGAGCTGGAAACGAACAAGATCGAAAGTACTGTTATAGAACTGTTTGTTCCACTTAACAAAGCATTAAATCGGATGAAAAAGCAGAGCGAAAGTGGAAGATACATGCTTTCGAAGAAACAGAAGAAACTCCTGGATGTGTGCCTCGAAAACCCGATTTCGGCGGACGTAGCTGATGTCAACAATTTCCTGGTAGAGATGCTGCAGATAGTCGAGAGTGGCACTCTTGGACTCAAGGATAAGAAACGCTATAAGATCATTGACCAGATTGACCAGATATTGGACTCCTTTGCGACGAAAAAGGAGCTATACGATGCCCTTAAGTCCGAGACTCGTGAGGTCGGGCACAAGATCTCCGATCTGACTATATCAAAAACAAAAACCATGTTTGAGAGACAGCTTGTCGAGAAGAACAGGGAGATCGCCCAGATCGATAAAGAGCTTGTCAATATAGGGGACGAACTTAAAATGCGAAGCATTAAACTCGAAAACCTAAAGTCAGAACTTTCTGACGCGGTAAACTCAATCGAACCGATGCAGATAGTC
The DNA here is from genome assembly GCA_034717055.1 of Methanobacteriota archaeon. GTDB lineage: Archaea > Halobacteriota > Methanosarcinia > Methanosarcinales > Methanogasteraceae > Methanogaster_A. Next base: position 4,160 of record JAYELB010000338.1, on the reverse strand, counting down.
TTTGATTAGCACTGCCGCACTAAGCGGTGGTTGCTTTTATACTGGTTTGTTTAGCTTTGATTCTTCCCTTATTCGAAGGGATCGGATTGCATGCGCTCGTCCCCCTTCATGGATTAAGTTCTCACTCGGCGAAGATATGGCAGATGGCAGCACCTGTATGTAATGCATTCGGGTAATCCCATATCGGTCCGCGTTCATCTCATCGCCCGACCTACAGACCGCGGAGGTCCCAATTCATCGCGGGGTTGCGCTTTTGAGCACCTACACCAGTCGCAGTTCTCCTGTGACCGCATCCAGTTTATCGGACTTGCCAGGCCCTATTCCAAGTGCTGTAACAGTGCCCGGCGGTATCTCGGTTAGACCCGCGTCCGTGATCAGCGATGCCGGAAGTCCCGCTGCTTCAGCGTCCATCTTTAGTCCATACATCTCTGAGAGGTCCTTCACCTGCAGCACGATCTTCTTCTGCCCGCCTTCCTTCCATGCCCTGCGAGCGCTCGAATCTGCTTGCTCTGCCGCGGACACCGCCGCATGTGCGACCTGCACAGCAAGTTTCCCGCGTGAGAGTTTCAGATCCTCCCGGATGATGATGCACTGTTTGTACTCGGTCATGTGAAGGTATATGAACGCATAGAAACATTATATCATTGCATGATAACGCAAGCGTCAACTCCAAAGGCGTTAGCAGAGGGGGTGATCCTTTCCGTATTCGAATCAGACGAGCGGTTTCGGAGCGTGCTTTCGAGAGTGATAAAGGAGGAACTTGGCATGACCGTCCTCGAATTCAGCAAATGCGCCTCGATTCCACATAGCACGCTATACAAGCTACTCGGAGGGCGCCGCGAGCCGAATGTGAAGACGCTTCGGCAGATCGTACAGACGATACGAAAACTCGAGGGAACCGAGAAGAACTTCATCGCAGTCATTGCTGCGCGTCCGGTACTCGACCGCATCACGGAGAGGCAGATACTGATCGATGGCGAGAGCGTGGTCGTGCGCGAGTATGCCGCATCCACGATGGAGGATGCGATCATAGCAGCAGTTCGCGCCGAGCGTGACGGCGCATCAGCGCTCGTATGTGCACCGATCGTAAGCCCGACTGTTGAGAAGATATTACGCATCCCGGTGGCAACGATCAATCCGACGAGCAGCATTGTGCGGGCGATCGAACTTGCCGCACGCAAGCGAAGCAGTTAATAGGGATGTGGAGGGAGAATCCAGCATGTACCGATACACTGAGATGCTGTTCGAACTCGGTGGTTTCTCCGGGAAACTGGGTCGCTATTATGCGCTGCTCGACGTGATTCTCGTCTTCATGGCATCGTATGCTCTTGTCATCTTCACCGGTGTCCACCAGATCTGCGCAGAGAGGGCAGACATCGAGATCATCAAGTTCTCAGAGCTCGACATGGAGATTGCGGCACCCGCAGTGTGTGCGGTCATGCTTGCTATTGCGGCTATGGTGCCGATCTCGATCCTGCTTGCAATCTTTACGCGCAGAAGGCAAAACGGTGTCTGTGCATCCGTAGGTGCCGCGTATCCCGCACTGGATGAGCCCTTGAAAACCGCGTATGACAACCGCGGGATTGAGAATGTGGTGGTCAATGCTCTGACGGAGATGGTCACAGCGGAGATGGACGAGGTTGCATATTCGTCATTTTTGAACCGGAAACGGATCACATCGAGAGTTATCTCGATCATCTTGCTTGCGCTCTTCATCGTATCGCTTGCGGTTGCGAATTTCTCTGTGGCTGAGTCTGCCCGTGGAGTACAACTACCCATGTTTGGTGACGGTGGGGGTGACGGCGGCGGCGGTGGCGACCTGATCGAGGGGGCAGGTACAGGCAGCAGCGATGATATCTATGGCGCGCCATCGGTTGCATCCATCGAGGGTACGAACCTTGACCTCACGATGTACACCGGCATCGGATCCGAGTTTTCGATCCGCGAAACATCGGAAACATCGGCTCAGGAGTTTACGGAGTCTCCTACGTTTCCGGTAGAGGCGGCTGGTTCAGGAACCTCACAAGAGCGAATTGATGACTCTGAGCTGGTAGGAAGATACTTCGAGGAACTTGCCGCGGCGGGATGATATGTACGACATAATCATCGTTGGCGGCGGTCCGGCAGGTTCGATTGCCGCAGAGCAGGCTGCGAGAGGCGGACTTGATAGCTTACCGGTAAAACTTTTAGTAGTTACTGCATTATCTATTTGTATATAGAGATACCATCAGGAACCAGGTACTATCTGGCACAAAAGATAATATGATTCAGATAAATGAAGATAACTGTGTTGGCTGTGGCTATTGTGAAACAAACTGTTCCTACTTAGCCATTGCTGTTTTCGGCGTTGCCAAACTTAATATGGAAGAATGCGAAGGCTGTATGAAATGTCTATCGGTATGCCCAACAAACTCGATTCGTATGATGTGATAGTTGCTGGCGCAGGCATTGGAGGTTTGCTCTCAGCGGCGATGCTCACTAAGAGTGGATTCTCAGTCATCGTTTTTGAAAGGCTTTCATTTATAGGGGGGCGGTTTACAAGTTTCAATTTCAAGGGCTATGAGATACCTTCGGGTGCGGTGCATATGATACCAAATTCGAGAGGATCATTCACAAAAATTATGAGAGAATTTGGGATTGATTACAAAAAAACTGACGTGTGGGTGGAATATATCTGGGGCGATCGACGAAGATCGTGTAGACATGCAACTAGTATATTCAGTGCATTAAAATCGACATCTGCTAGATGGGCGCTTGCAAAAGTAATTTTTGAAGTCATGAAGCCTCAAAAAACTGAAGGAATATCTTTCGGAGAATATCTAAAGAGTGAAATTGGAAATGATGAACTTTATCGGTTCTTTGAAGCATTCGCAAATTTTTCGCTCAGTTTGTCGGTGGAAGATATCTCAGCAAAAAATATGTTTAAAATACTCAAAGATATGCTCCTGCAGGGACTTCTATGGGATAACCGAGTTGTACCAATTGGCGGGTGTAAAGGAGTTGTAAGATCTCTGAAAGAGATTATATCGGCACATAATGGCAAAATAGTCACGAATGCAGATGTCCGGAAGATACTTGTGCACGAGGGGGTGGCCAACGGCGTTTTCGTAAAAGTGGGAGGAGACTGCAGAGAATTGACGAGTAGGTATGTAGTTAGCAATCTCGGACCGATAAAAACTTATGAAAAAATGGATAAAGGGGGCTATTCAGGAGTTTTATCGGAATTGAGAGGAAAAAAACCGCCTGCTGGAATTACGATCTCTATTGCTGCATCGAAGGATATGCTGGGGCACAGCGGGATAACACTCACTCCGATCGGCGAACGTGTGTGTGGAATGGTCCAACCAACCGCGATAGACCCTTCCCTTGCACCGGAAGGTAAGCATCTATTACTCACACATCAGATACTTAAAAGCCAAAATATTAAAAAGGAGATTGAACTGGGTATCGCTGATCTACACAATATATTTCCTGATTTCGATGAACATTGCGAAATTTTATGCGCCCATTCATTTCACAGTGAGTGGCCCGTGAATTATATAACACAAGGCGAGGATTTACCAAACAGAACTCAAATAGAAAATCTCTTTATGGTAGGAGATGGAAACAAACCTCCCGCGCATATTATGACGGAAGGAGTTGCGCATGGGGTAAAACAAGTGGTTGATGCTATTTGTGCTTCGCAAAGTAGACAGATAAAATAAACTTCAGATGATGTGGATGATAGAAAAGGAATTCAAGGAATATCTTGATGCTGAGTGTCCCTCTGTAGTCAATCAGTTCACCAAAAAATTGCGGCTCTCTGGTATCTTCCGTGACGGTGAACTTATAACTCATCTAGAAAAAATCGGAAGCATTTTATGGTTAGTTACAGTGTAACCATCCAAATAACTGCTTCTTACAAAAGTCAGAACAAAACCTTCCTCATCTTTATGGTAAGTTCTCTGACCTTTTCAAAGTCTTTTGGGGGCTTGTTTACTCCAAAGAACACTTTAAGTATTGTATATATGCATTCCGACTTCGCCATACCTAAATCTGACATTCCGCACGTGTTTTTGCAAAAAGATCTATTTTTTGTAAATGGCGAATAGTGGCTATTGCTTGTGATTTTGTGTTTTTGAAGATAATCGATTTATTAAAATACATATTTTTTACATAAA
>JAYELB010000337.1:0-1908 GCA_034717055.1 Methanobacteriota archaeon | reverse complement strand
AAGATAATCGATTTATTAAAATAAATATTTTTTACATAAACATGTAAAGCATCCACTGTTGAAATCGGGTAGGTTGTGCCACCACAGTATAAAAATAATATTTTTTAGATATTTAAAACCGATATCAGTAGAAATTATGGAAAATAAATGGCGACCTGCGGAATGTGGAGTAATTTACGTTTCGCCGAAAATCGAGTGATACTGTAATATTACTCACTCTTTAATCTCGCTGAAAGCTCAATGTGCGGGTACACATATCTCTATCAGCTATTGCCAATCAAGAAACCCGTGTGTAAAACTGGTGGGTGGTAGATTTTTATTTGTGAGTTCTCTTGTGCAAAATATTGCAGTGATCCACATTACTGTCAATATAAATTCCAGCATTCGGATACTTTGTCGCTCCAGTAACCGTGAACCCACGCATGTTCACATAATCCGCGGTCACCTCAAACACCTGAAAGCGTGGGCTTTTCGCCCGCACCGCTACCACATCCGCGCCATCACCGATCAGCATCAGCAATTCTCATTTTGAAAAATCTCTCTGTTCTCAACGACTCGAAACAGCAAAAAAAGCTGGAATCACAATGATTTTTTTAAAAAGTATGTCATCTTTGTAATTTGTATTGCATTAATTATTCGAATAATGTGCTAATAGTATGATCCAAACAAAATTCCAGTCCATAATTAGAATTGCTGGATCAGCATGAGCTTTTCCCTGTCCACACCCACATTCTCGAGATACGTACCCGCATGTACGTAAATCGTATCCCCGGCCTCTGTGCCATCGATCGCATCCTGAATCGGCACACCATCGCCCTGATGCATATCCCACGTCGTCGCGCCCGCCGCCACGCCCACACCTGCGCACACCTGCGCACACAACCACTGCCGCGAGTGCAGCCACAGCCACCAGCACCGCCACGGTCGGCTCATGCCACCACATCCCGTATCGCAAGCAGATCAAGCTGTGATTGTGGCTTTATCATCTTCGTAAGCGGGTCCACGAAGAGAATGTTCTCTTTAACCAGATATCTCTTCGATATCTCGTCTATCTCATCAGCACCAACCTCATCACGGTTTGCAAACATTTCGAGAGTAGAAACCAGTTTTTCGTGGTTCACATCGAAATGTTTATCGCCTACCACCAGTTCATCACCCAATTCCTTCACAATCTTCAATCGAGACTCTATCTCGCCTGTCCGAAGCGTAAACATGCTTCCAATCACATCTTCTATATTCTTTCCGCTTGTTTTCGTGTTGATCAGTTTAACAAGCGACACTGGCTTCCCGCCGACGCCGCCCCATATAATCTCCTTCTCTAGCCTATCGAATCCGTAACCTTCCAAAAAACCCATCGTTTGTCCACAGTCAAAATCATCCACCCGCAGGTACTCGCACCGCCTCGGTAGTATCGCCTCACTGTAAACACGTTCAATAAAGATCGAATCAGACGTCACAACAAAGACGTGGCAGAGATGCAATTCTTTTGTCAGGTCTATGAAAAAGTTGAAGAGCTCATAGATGAGCGACCCATTCATATTCACGTCTCCAATCTTTTGCAGTTCGTCTAAAATCAAGACTGGATGCTTGTCTGCTGCCCTCACCTCTTCGAAAAGCTTTGTCATATATGAAAAGGCGTTCTTTGGCTTGTTATCTTTGAAAACGTAATCTATAAACTCACTCGTTATTGGGATGCCTGTAACTTTTGTAGCCGACGAAACCAGTTCTGCAAGTGTTTTCCTTCTCTTTCTCTTCGCAGCATTGGCCTCTATCCCTACCTCAAACGTAACCACTCAGACATGTTGATTGGTCACCCGATTGTGATTCTGCACTTTCTGGCAAGAACGACAACCGCGGAGGACGCAGAGGAACGCAGAGCACTTAACCGTTTATTTCCCCTCTGCGTCA
>JAYELB010000336.1:0-8588 GCA_034717055.1 Methanobacteriota archaeon | reverse complement strand
TAAAGGAAATCATACGCGAGATTCAGGAGAAGGCAGGAGCGGTATGCAGAGAGACGCGGGGCACAGGCACTCCGTATGAGCCGCTCGGAATGGAGGTTAACAAGTGGGCAGGAGAACTCTCAGATCGTGACTATCTGCGGAATGAAAAGAATGTATCCAGAATTATTAACAGTCTGGGAGAGTTTTGCAACCTTCTTCCAGAGGGTGAGAAAGAGTACCCGTGCAAGATTGTAGAAGAGATACGTGAGGAGAGTGAGCTTGAAGATAAATTAAGCGGCATCCCCATAGTTCTATCATATCTGCTACCCAGTATCAAGTCAGAAATCCAAAACGTGGCTAAACCCATGACCAACGAAATGAGATCCGATGAACAGCCTTCGCAGAAAACCGGCCATAGCACGACAGTTTTCGCCGGAGTGGGCAGCAATGTTGCAGTGACGCAAACAGAAACAGAAAGCGGCGATGTCACCGTAAACACTGCGGTAACTAAAGAATTGCAGCCAGAGGAATACTGGATCGATCATCGGAAAAAAATTGCTATCGAGATCCTTGCCGCTATTGCGGTCAGTGTGCTTGTAGGCATCGTTTCGCCGCGTTATTTGGAAAACTTAACACAGACAACTGCAACGCTTTTAGCGTTCGGCTCTTTTGCAATCCTCATTCTGATAATCCTGACGCGAAATCGAGATAAATCAAGCTGATTTTCGGCGATATCCACTAAAAAATAATTTACCCACGCACCCTCCCCCGGAACATCGAATATGTAAAGAACGCGTAGTAATCCGGAAGATCCAGAATAAACTCCGGCGACTCAGCCAGACACAGCCGCTGATACTCCGCCCAATCCTCCTCCGAGAGTTCCGGCTGCACATCAACCCACCGCATCTCAATAAGCGCGGTAAGTGCGCTCCGGATCTTGTCGGATAGCGGGGCGCAAACATCGCCTGCGAATGTCCGGGCAGTAACCTCCTCCATGCCCGCACGACGGAACCACCCCGCCATGCGCGAGAAATGCAGCTCAGGCGCCGCCCCCTCGGCAAACGGGGCAATCCCTGAAGATGTCGCATTCAGCCGGGCTTCCAGCATGGGATACCTGGGAAGCAGTTGCTGGGATGACCATGCAAGGATGATCACGCTTCCGCCGGGCTTTACCACCCGTGCAAGTTCCTTTAAGAGCGGCAGGGGCTCCCCGGGCGCGTATCCCACGCAGTTCGTACTCCATACCCAGTCGAAGGCGTCGTCGTCGAAGGGGAGGCTCTTTATGTCCCCTTCCTGAAAGGTGACCTGTTCAGACATGCCTGCCTTCTCTGCAATGTCTCTCGCGTAAGCCAGAAACTCACGAGACAGATCGATGCCTGTGACATGTCCGGCATGTCCCACTGCCTCTTCGAGCAACATGGCTTGCAATCCGATCCCGCATCCCGCGTCCAGCCCCCTGCTTCCCGGTGGGAGATCGAGTGCCTGAATCGCAGAACGAATGACAGGCTCTTGCAGGGGACCTGTCACCACCAGGCTCCAGAGGTAGCTATCTGTGTCAGGCACAATGCTTGCAGTACGATTCTTTTCGTTTCTCACTTCTACACTCTTTTTCTGTTTATTGATCGGTTCTACCCCATCTCCTGGTGCAGTATCTCAGATGGCACCAGGTTTGTTACCACAACTTGATCGAGCATGTACGTAATCGATCAAGGATCCATGAAAAACCGAAATGCAGAGGAAATGACATTTTTTATGCTATGGCGTAAAAAGAGGATCGTCCCTGATAGTTTCTATACACTCATCCAGAGACATGTCCGGATAAACCTCACACCACTTCCCTGTGTATCTCATATACGATAGATTGAACCGATCTCTGCCGACGTATTCCATCCGCGTAAACTTGGTTTCAAAGAACGGCTCTATGGCATTCGGTCCAGGGCAACGATATTTTGCACAAAAATAGAAATAGTTGCGATACCACTTCGTAAAGATATCAACGATGTAATTGAAGCGTTCTTCCTGTAGATCGGGGTCGATGGATCTGGGTTTCAAAACTGACTCAACGAATTCATCACATACTTTCTTCACCTCAAGTTTTATCGACTCAGGAACTTTGGGTTTGGGAGCACTGCGTGGATCGTATATCCAGCGCTTTTCCTTTTTCGCCATATAATTACCCCTATCATGCCAACAACATTTGAACTATATAAAAATTTGCGCAAATTCGCCGCCCGGGTAATATTGCACATAACGTCCCCCGGGCTTTGCGAAGCCACCCATCCAATTCTCTCTGAAAAGATTCCTCATACTTTGTGATCCTCCACAATCCTCCCATCCACCAGCCTGATGATCCGGTCAGTCTTGGCTGCCATCTGCTCATCATGTGTCACCAGAATAAACGTCTGGTTATGCTCCCGGTTGAGCCTGCGCAGCAGTTCATAGATGCTATCGCTTTTCTTAGAGTCGAGGTTTCCGGTGGGCTCATCACCTATAACAATGCTGGGGCGGTTCGCAAGTGCTCTTGCAATTGCAACCCTCTGGTTCTCCCCGCCCGATAACTGGTTCGGCTTGTGATGGATCCGGTCACCCAGACCCACTTCCTCCAGAAGCTCAAAGGCGATCTTCTTTGCCTCTGAGTGCTTAGTTCTACTTTGTCACATTGATTTTTCGACGATGGATTGACTCGACACATCAACACTACTATATCAGATCACTAAAAAGTCGAGTACACTCGATGCATGTGCATATCATTATATTTAGTAAGCGGTGAGAATAAAGTTTCATGATACTCAGAGTGAACCAGGGATATTCAGGAAGAACCCATGTAACAAACCACAACTCAGACTGGAGAAACTGCAAATATACAGCCCCCTTGCAGATGGACATGCTACAAGAGATAACAATATCTAACGTGATTGGGAAATATGCCAATCCATTTATCACTATTGCAAAGGGTTTTGGGTCATATCAAATATTAAAATATAGATATGTCAAAATTCCAGTGCAAATGGGTGTAACAGAAGAAATAACAAGATTTAAAGTGATCGGCCAAGCTACCAATCAATTTATCCATGTTGCAGAGGATTTTATTCAATATCCAGTATTAGAATGTGGATATGTCGCAATTCCAGTACAAATGGATGTAACAGAAGAAATAACAAGATCTAAAGTAATTGGCATGCCTATTAATCCATTCGCCTGTATTGCAGAGGATTTTGTGTTGTTTATTCGCCGTTACAGCGATTACTTCACGGTGAGCACCAGATCGGTAGCGACACAGGCAGAGCAATATTTGTGTGGGCTGATGCAGTCAGATAAGAGGAATATGGAACGGATGGAAGAGGTAGTGCCTGATTCGAATGAACAGTCATTTCAGAACTTCATATCGAATTCTCCATGGGACGCATGCGCAATTTTGCAGCATATCTGCAGGGATGCGGATTCGCTCTTTGGCGGCGATCCGGACATCTGTCGGAATCATTGATGAAACTTCTTTCATAAAGAAAGGCGAAATGTCTGTAGGGGTGGCGCGTCAGTGGTGTGGCAGGCTCGGTAAGGTGGAGAACTGTCAGGTGGGTGTTTTTGCGGCGTTAGCCTGTCGTAGCCACGTTACATTAATCGACAACCGCCTTTATCTTCCTGATGTCTGGATAAATGATCCGGAGCGATGCAGAAACGCTGGTGTCCCTGAAGAGTTTATTGTTTACCAGAAGAAATCCGAACAGGCGCTTGAGATGATAAGACAGGCTCGTAACAACGGCATCCGTTTCAACTGGGTAGGTGTGGACGGCGGATATGGGAAGGAACCTGACTTTTTGCGCGCTTTGGACACCAGTAATGAGATTTTCATGGCTGATGTTCACAAAGATCAGCGCATTTATCTAAAAGACCCTGAACCAGCCGTTCCGGCGCCCAAATCGAACCGGGGCAGAAAACCTACAAAATTAAAGGCACAGACAGACCCGATTCGTGTTGACAAGTGGGCTGCCCTGCAACCAGATGATGCGTGGCAGATGATACCGATTCGAGAAAGCACACAGGGCACGCTGTATGCGTACATACTACAAGAGCGTGTCTGGGTCTGGGATGGAGAGGAAGAAGAGGCGCATTGCTGGCATTTAATCGTAAGACGAGAAATTGATTCACCTACTGAGATTAAATACAGTTTAAGCAATGCTTCCGAAGAAACATCGATTGAACGGCTGGCGTTTATGCAGGGACAACGTTTCTGGGTCGAACGTGCTCTGCAGGACGGGAAGAGCGAATGTGGTCTCGATGAATACCAGATTCGCGGTTGGAATGGCTGGCATCATCATACGACACTTGTGATGATGGCGATGCTGTTCATGCTGGAACGTCGTTTGTCGAACAAAGACGAATATCCTTTATTGAGCTGTTCGGACGTTCAAACGTTGCTAAAACGCTTTCTTCCAAGACGAGATGTTACGGTTAAGGAAGTGCTGCGCCAGATGGAGGTTAGGCACAGAAAACGACAATCATCCATCGATTCTGCGAGGAGGAAACAGAAGAAGAAACGGAATGGTCATGAAGATCTCCGAAGCTGAATAATAGCAATAGGCGCACTTTTTGGCTTTTGTGACATTAAGTTCTGGTGGGGGTAGCTGAGGCTTTCGGATATTTTTGGATTATCGTACTTCTTGTATGGAGATATTTAGTAAAGCCACATACTTAGTAGTACTTATGTTGTAATGAACGTGAATAGCTGTGTAGATAGTATTTTTTATAAATTATATTTTACCTATTTTAAGATTGTTGTTTAGACTCAGATGTCTGGTGTCGGCTAATCTGACAAAGTAGAACTACGGTATCCGGGTCAATCCGGTGTCCACGACGATTTAGCTCCTTAGCTATCTTGTATGTCGATTTGTTGGTCCACTTCAGGAGACTCATGGGATCGCCTGTGGTATTCTCATCCATAATAGTCTCAAGGTCTTCAACGATCTTAGGATCTTTGATTTCTATCTTCTTTCGCCCTCCACCAGGCTTCCGAAGTCGGTTTGGCGGTTTTAACTCATCCGGACTCTGAAGCTCGCGGATCCCTTTTCTGATGGTCGTATGGGACATGCCTGTAAGTTTTACAACTTTCGTGATTCCGCCCCACCCAAGTTCAAGCGCTTTAGCCGCTGCAAACCGCCGCGCTTGAACTTCATCCGCTCCGGACAAGGCTTTCAACCATGATGTGGGTTGTGCGTGATCATCCATGCTTGTATATACGAGGGTTTGTCTAATAAACTTTGCTACTTTATTTTTCGGTAACGACTAAGTGGTATAGCATCTGCTAAGTATAAATACTTATCGTAGTGGCGAGAGTTGGTTTTGCCGATCTCGGTATACCGGTTCGGGGCGATGCAACCAGGACCCGGACAGAGCGATAATTCCCCCATGCTGGCGGCTCTCACTCACGAGAACCAGCCACAAGTTTGTCAAACCCGCAACGACCGAGAAGCGTCTGTACCTCAGAAAGTGCTTCCGGGTATTTATGAACCGTCTCCGGCAGAGCATCCATCCCGAGCCTCTCTCGCTTCTCCTTAACCATGTCGTTGATCGGCACGGCATGGCCACACTCGAGCACCAGTTGGCTAACCTTCCTGTGCGCGGGAAACATGACCCCCTCGTGCACAGCGATCTCCCTGATCGCAAGAATCGCATCAGCGATCTTGATCCCGCGTGGGCAGCGCTCCTGGCAGGTGTAACAGGTGGTACACAGCCAGAGGTTCGGATCGTGTAGCACGTCGGTTCCCGCGCGTGCATTCCTGACGATCTTTCGCGTGATCAATCCGGTATGGCGTCCCGACGGGCAGCTTCCGCTGCATGTGCCGCATTGCAGGCAGGCGAGTACGGGAAGACCCGCGTCTTTCAATGCATCTGATATGCTTGAGGAGGTCATTTTCATGCGCATCGCATCACCCCTCACCCCTTTACCTTGAGATACTACCATTTCTGTCCTTTTGTATTCCTCATATTCCGAAAATGCATACGACCGATGCAGCCAGCCTGAGAAATGGCTCGCTAATACAATTTACCCTATAAAGTGAAGTTTGTTCTATCGTATACTTTAAGTATCCCACCATCGTTGATTGATTGTATATACTCAATCTTATGGAGACTGACATAATGGAAGAAATAATCGTAGAAGCTCTAAATTCAGAAAAATTCATAGAACAGCAGATAAGTGCGATATCCGAAACCGTTGGAGATGGTCTTGCGATAAACGCGCTCTCCGGAGGCGTAGATTCATCTGCTGTCACCATGCTTGGGCACCGCGCTCTTGGGAACCGCCTTAAGACGTATTTTGTCGATAACGGCATCATGAGGCAGGGGGAACCAGCGTGGATTGTTTCGGTCTTCAAAGACCTCGGCGTACCTGTGGAGGTAATCGATGCCAGAACCGAGTTCTTCGATGCAATGAGTGGGATCACCGACCCTGAAGAGAAGCGGGAAGCGATCACACAGACATTCTACAAGGACGTCTTTGGCAGGCTCGTTAAGGAGAGGGGGGCAAAGCACCTCCTGCAGGGAACGATTCTTACAGACGTAGATGAGACCGTTGCAGGGATCAAGAGGCAGCACAACGTCTTTCTGCAACTTGGAATCGATCCGGAGAAGACGTTTGGATACAAGATCATAGAACCGCTGATACAACTGCGAAAAGACGGTGTTCGGAAGGTTGCAGAAGCACTTGGATTACCAGAATCCATCTACAACAGGATGCCGTTTCCAGGACCCGCGCTTGCTGCCCGTGTGATCGGGGAGGCGACCCCTGAGCGGATCGAGACCGTCAGGCAAGCAACAGTGATCCTCGAAGAAGAACTGGCAGATTCCGGGGCTTTCCAGTACATGGCAATCCTGCACGAGGACCGGGTCACAGGCATGAGGGACGGAGCACGGGACTACGGCACGCAGATTGAGATCAGGTGCTGGGAGAGTGTTGATGCGAGAACCGCAAGACCAACGAGATTGCCTTATGATCTGCTGGAACGGCTGGCTGAGCGGATCACAAATGAGGTTCCTGGTGTCGTGAGCGTAACGTATGGTATTGCGACAAAGCCACCGTCGACGATGGAAGTGGTTTAGTTATATGCAGACGATTCATGATTCAGGTGTATTACGATGTCAACAAAGCGAATAATCCCATGTCTCGATACGACCTTTGACGAGAGCGGTAAAGCCGTGGTCGTCAAGGGAATCGAGTTTGAGAGCCTGCAATATGCGGGCGACCCGGTAGAACTTGCCAGGCGGTACGTAGAGCAGAAAGCCGATGAATTGGTCTTTCTGGATATTTCAGCCTCGACCGATGACCGAGCTACGATGACTGATGTTATCAGAAAGGTTGCGGACGTTGTCACGATCCCGTTCTGCGTCGGAGGCGGAATTGCGAGCTTCTCAGACTTTGAGCGGGTGCTTGGCGCAGGAGCAGACAAAGTCGGAATCAACACTGCAGCAGTCAAGAACCCGGAACTGATCAAGGAGGTCGCAGGCGCGTTTGGGTCTGACAAAATCGTCGTTGCGATCGACTGCAAGCGCAGGTTCGAGGAAGGCGATGGAATGACGACAGTCGAGCTCGAAGACGGCCGCAGCGCATGGTACGATGTCGTCATATACGGCGGCAAGCAGCTCACCGGAATCGACGCCATCAAGTGGGCGCAGAAGATGCAGGACTTTGGCGCTGGCGAGATACTGCTAACAAGTAAGGATAGGGACGGGACAAAGGATGGCTACGACATTCCTGTGACAAAAGCAATCGCGGAGGCTGTGGATATCCCCATAATCGCATCAGGCGGCGTCGGCACGATGGATCATATCTATGACGCTTTTGTGTGTGGTGCTGATGCGTGTCTTGCAGCGAGCATATTCCACTACGAGACTTACACTGTGGATGAGATCAAGGAGTATTTGAAGGGGCGAGGGATGGGGTGAAAAGGGGGATACGTCGTACTTCACAAACGTTTAAGTCCCTGCATTAAGGGCTTGCCACAAAATAACCTGTTAAAATTCATATCATCCACTCATCTATCCATCCGTGATAAAATCGGCAAAAGGGCTCGTGAATGATACGAATAAGCAAATTGTGCGGATGTCATGGATGTGGAGTACCATCAGATAACTTTGCTAGTACTTGCCCGAAATTGTGTGAATATTGGCATGTAAAACCACGAGATTACACAAGATTAACACAGAAATCTTGTGAAAATCCGTGTAGTCTTGTGGTTCCTATCACGAATTACTTGAGCATGTACTTTTGCTACTTTATTGTTTGGTGGGCATAATTTAGATGTGCACGCCGCTCTGCTGTAAGTAATATGAAAATGGTCCATTATCCATGCAAATATGGTGGGGTGGTAGATGTGCATAAAGAACTATTGATAAACGTAACTACTCATGTACCAAAACCACTATCATAGGACTTCACTACGCAGAAACTACTTGGGACGTGGGCGATACTGTAACCAAACCGGGAATGTAACCGCCGATTAAGAAGGGGGCGGTTACCCGCCCCTCCTCATCTCAGAACGGTACGTGAGACTTTAACCTCATACCGCTCAAGCATCTCATAACCCTTTCAGTATCGGGCAGCGGTTCCGTAAGTT
>JAYELB010000335.1:0-1924 GCA_034717055.1 Methanobacteriota archaeon | reverse complement strand
TCTGCGGTTAATAGAATTGAAAGAAGCCATAGTAACCAGAAAGTAATAAAATCACGGACATCGATGGATATTCCTTATTTACTTGATTTATCAAGGAGATCAGTTTCACGGGAATTACCAAAGAGCCTATCTTTTCATCACCCTAGATGGAGTCACTATAGGTTAGTTTTTGAGGCGCGTAGTTTGCCACACGCTACCGGATATGTGCATGACATATCGCGGCTGCGAGTGCATCAGCGGCATCGGCAGGCATCTTTTCATCGATTCCAAGCAGCATCCCAACCATCTTCTGCATCTGCTTCTTGTCAGCCCTCCCCGATCCTGTCACCGCCTGCTTGATCTGGTTCGGCGTATATTCGAAGACATCGATTTCGCATTCGGCTGCCGCAAGCAGGATGACCCCGCGTGCGTGACTCACCTCGATTGCGGATGATACATTTCTAGAGAAGAAGAGCCGCTCGATCGCAAGTTCGTCTGGCTTATGGGTGTCCAGAATCTCTTGTATCCCCTGAAATATCGTCCGGACGCGGATCTGGAGCCGCGGATCCGGTGGTGTTGTGATCACGCCGTACCTGACGCAGCGAATTCCATCAGCATCGTCGATTATGCCAAAGCCAGTCTTCGCAAGTCCCGGATCGATTCCGAGGATCATGGTATCACAGCATTACGACAGCAGCACCACGTCCCCGAACTCTTCTTCCCTCGAATCCGCGGTGAATGCCATGAATGCGAGCACGCACCAGAGCACAGCGCAGGCAAAGAGAATAACATACCCGATCATCAGCATCAGGAACTTTCCTAGCAGGAATAGCCACTGGCTTTGGAGTTCCTCCGCACGAAGTACACTCTCCTCTGATAGTTCAAACTCGCCTGCTGCCAGATACTCCTCTGCGGAGGTCTCAGTCTCGTTTACCGCAAACTTGTACCGGTATGAGGTAGAATCGTAAACGAACGGATTGACCAGCACAACGCAATCGCCCCACCGGTACAGGTCATCGTATGCGCGCCTGATCGCATCATCAGCATTCACATAATGGTCGTTTGCGCTCTCGATTCGCTGGTTGTACGATAAGATCGATTCTTCTGCCATATTGCTTGCCTTTCCGCTTCTTCCGGGATCGTTTAACAGTTCGTATGCGGTTGCGCTGTGCCTGTACGCGATGATCCTTGTGCGATCGTCCTCTGCATCCGAAGCCATTTTCTCGAAGTATGCAGACTCCCCTTGCAATATGTTTTTCATGAATTTGTTCGAGGCGGTGTAGATGTCGGTTTGTGCTTGTGTCTTCGCACTCCGGTACATCGTTGAAACAGCAATCCTTGCGATGAGGAGGTTATCCAGCGCATCCTCATGATCGCCCCCATCCACATCTTCGACAGCACGATCCATCGCATCGAGAAACGTGACCGAACACTGTGCGATGGTCGTAACCGATGCCCACGCCTCTGCGCTGCCTACACCACTCGACGAGAGCATAGTAAGCGTCTCGCCTGCAATCTTCGAGATCTCCGGATCTCCGGACGTCTTCATGGTGGCAAGCGCGCTCTTCGTTCCCTCGATGTCGATCGGCATCGCGGTCGCCGAAAACGTGATCGTCTCATTCCCTGCGCTGTGGGAGAGGGAGTACTGCCATGTATATGTCCTTCCAACGGTCGTCTCTCCCCGGAACCGAAGCGTGAATGTGAGTGGAACCGTTTTTCCTTTCTGTATGATCGAAGCTGGCAGGTTGACAGCCATCCAGTCCTCCTTCCCATCCGCGACCGTAGTTTTCTCACGCTGGATCTTGACAGCGGTGATATCCTTATATCCGAGCGTCTCACTAAGCGATATCTCCAGAGGGATCGACTTCAGCACATCGACTCGCCCGAAGTTGGGGTCATAAGAGGATATCTCAAACTTGACCGCGTGCTCGACCGTCACCGCCAC
>JAYELB010000334.1:0-8625 GCA_034717055.1 Methanobacteriota archaeon | reverse complement strand
GCGCCAGCAACGATGCCACCGACAGCGGTTGAGACCACGTTCACACCGTTATTTGAGAGGATACCCCGCTGCTGCAGGGTTGCGCCGAGAAGACTGTCGATGTTCGTGCCGAGAAATCCGCTTACAATAACGATAGATATTCCGAGAATACCTGCAGCGTCTGCCTCGATCACCCCAAAGAGGAGCGCGAGAAGCGCGATTGCAAGAGATCCGAATAGCGCAGCAGTCTCACCGAGTGAAGATACGCCCCCATCGACGCCGGGGTCGACTTTCTTCAGTGTAGTGATCATGCGGGGGCTTCCATTGTATGTTGTCCCGATCTCGCTTGCAAGCGTGTCACCAGTTGCTGTTGCAACCGAGCCAAGGTACACGTAAAGGATCGTGGTTGCCACCTCCGGAAATATCGGATAGCAGATGCTTGCAGCGATCGCAACGATGCTGTTGCTAAAGACATTCTTATAACCCCTTGCACCACCTTTTCCTTGTGCAATCCCGAGCGACTGTTTATATTTATATTTGTACTTTGTAAACCCACCTCCGAGCAAATAAAATGCCAGGAGAAGCAGGAACCACCAGACATCCGTGAATACCATGATCAGAACTCCGACAAGGGTTGCGCTGAGCAATCCTGAGATGTCAGCAATCCCTGCCCTATATGCCAGATACCCAAGTATCAGTGCGAAAGCAAGCGCAAGCACCATCGATACGTACGAGACTGAATACCCGAAACTGAAGAAGAGCCACATCACCATCGCAGAGCCGATCGGGACCGTGATGTTGTCATGAACCTTTGTCGAGATACATTCGAGAAGCGCGCCTGTTGTGGCTCCTATGACCGAGATGAAGAATATTAGCTGGAGTGACACTGGAAACGATGTGGGCTCGGTCCAGTGTAGTATCCAGCATCCTATCAGGAATGAAAAGACGGTTCCGGTGAAGAGAAGCGTCAAACTGACCTTGATAGACTCAGGTTTTGTCCTTCCCTCATAGTACCCGCGTTCAGGGTACTTGATGTTACCGAGTACCCCGTACCTTGCCTGATTGGCAACACGCAGGATCGTTGCGATGCCGTCGCCGAAGGTGGTGATCGCTATCGCACCTCCGATGATGAAGACCGGAAACTCATACCCGGCGAATGTGAGCGTCCATGCGATCAGAAGCAGAAGCAACACACTCCCGCTGAGGCAGATCGCGCCCAGGGGTCTTTTGATAGCTACACCTGACCCGTGATACGTCAGGATTCCAAAGAGCACTCCTGACCGTGGCAGTAATAGGACAAATAGGAATAAAAGAAGCGATAGTAGCACGAGGTACTGCAGAGGCAAGAACGGAAACACAAGGACAACCATCCCGATCAAGATATGGAGCGTCTGCCTCTTATACTCGTGCTCGACATCGATGTGTGTGTAGGTCACCTTCGATTCCCCCTAATGATGCTCGGTCCTACTAGAGGTGGCAGCACCGGTGGATAGCTCATGGCTAGCAATCATACACTTCTCGGATATTAAAGCCAGTTCGGCAGCAGGCAGTTCTTCGGGACGCTTATCCAGCACCTCGCCAGAGAGCCCAATATTCTTAAGATCCTTGACACCGGTGAACGCTGTGATCGAGTTTTTAAGTTTCTTTCTGCGCTGCGAAAATACCGCTGTTAAGAATTTCGAGAAGAACCGGGGATGCAAGACGTCGTATTCAGGTGCATGCGGGGTTACTCTTACGATTGCTGACCGCACACCCGGCTCTGGCGAGAATGCTTCCGGAGGTACAATCTCGAGCAACTCCACAAGAGCGCGGTACTGGACACAGATCGAGAGTTTGCCATACTCTTTTGATCCGGGAGGTGCCGCCATCCGCCTTGCAAACTCGTACTGGTACATCAGAACCGCCATATCGAAGGGATGCTTGAGTAGCTTGAATGTGATCTCTGAAGAGATCGAATACGGAAGATTCGAAACGATTTTGTTGAAACCGAACTTGAACTCGGATTTTGAAAAATCGATTTTGAGCGCATCACCATGTATAGTCTCCACGTTTGTGTTCTCGAAGCGTCGGTTCAACAGTCCGGCAAATGCTGCGTCTGATTCGATTGCGAAAACCTTCCTCACGCGCTTCCTGAGTTCCTCTGTGAGAACGCCAGTTCCGGCACCGATCTCCAGCACTACGTCACGATGATGGAGATCTGCGTACTTTATGATGTTGTGCAGAACCGGATCATCGATCAGGATGTGTTGATCGGATATTGCCATTAGTACTTCATCGTCTGCCTTTCTTTCGGGAGGGTTCCGGAGGTTTCGTGGTGAACAATCGGTACCTGACATTGCTCATGAGTTCATTCTCGATCTGATGTGCAAAGATTGTTTCCGGTCTGTGTACACCCTTCACTCTCTGTGTTAAGTCCTCGAAACTTTTGAAATTTCCGGCTTTCCGCTCTTCCAGTATCGCCCACATCAGTTTCTTCCCGATCCCTGGCAGCAGTTCGAGCATGTGCTGTCTGGTTGATATCGGATAGGCAGCGTTTATGAATTCGATAAAACGCGTTTCATCGTTCAGAACGATCTTTTCCAGCACATAGATGAGTTCACTCTGCGCACCGCGTGTGAGAGATCCGTACTCCAGTCTGCGTTTGACATGATCGATCACATTGCGCTTTTTATCTCCGATACAGACACGCTCGCCAATCTGTACAGTCCCTCCTTCATTAGGCACCATCTCGACCAGAACAAAATATTTCTCGCCGATCCCATGTATGGACGGCTTCTTCTGGTACACGGGTCTGTTGTCACTCGAATCCCCGTACGGGAGATAATCCAGAATCCACGCATACTCCTCCTTTCCGGGCCTCTTATCGCTGTTTAGCATCGGAACACCCCTGTCACCAATTCGCCTTATGCTACGTCAGCCACGAGATCCAGCATCCGGTCCAGATCATCAGTAGTCAATATAAACCGCTCCTTCGCATAGATACTGCGAAGTTCATCCCTCGTTTCAGGGAGAATATCTGCAATCCTGATTGCGATTTCAGGTTTCATCTTCTCAAGTTCCATCAGATCGGTAACCAAAGCGCGAGATTTTTTAGCATCGCTCTTTGAGAAAGCGTCAATATGACGAATCGCTTTTTTGAGCTCGTAACCAAGCCCTTCCACTTCTTCTGCCCTCTCTTCCTTGATACGATCCAGAAGTTCTTTCGCCTCTGGAATTGTCAGAAGCTCCTCATTGATGACATTTTTTACGATCATACCAAAACCTCGCTACTCATACTGCTACTACTGCTGTGGACTTAAGTGCTGTGGATATACGATGACTTCTTTTGTGGCGTTGCCGTCGCGTACTGAAAGGAGGTATGCGCGACCGCGCCGCGCTGTGACCATTCCAGTGCGTCCATGAAACTTGGGGTTCGGCATTCCCTTGTGTATACTCGGATCGAGGATGATATGAGCCATATCTCCTGTTTCGAACTCCTGAATCGTCTTACTGATCGCTGACAACCCTCTTTTTCTCGATGGTTTCTTTAATTTGTGTCGGGTCTTTCTCCGTTCACCATGTGACTTTGCCATATTCATAACCATACATACTCTATGGATTTAAGTGTTGCGCAGAAAAACATATAAGCATCCGCACATAATTGAAAAGGTGCTAATTCCAATGTTAGTTCAGATCAGAAATAAAGACAAGGATGTGATATGAGATGACAAGTAAATCTTGTAATACTTTTTTGGCGGTCGTAATCATGGTTGCATTAACTGTTACAGTAGCGTATGGCGCAGAGGTTGCTACAAATACCCAGTTCGCATCAGTGACACTGGAAGCTGCGGATGTCAACTGTGAAGACTGTCATGCCGGAAATCCACATGTCATCCACGAAGATGGCTTGGATGCCGGAAGGGTGACCTGTGAGGCATGTCACGGAGAAGCATTCGAGATCGGTATACCACAGTGCACTAAATGTCACGCAGGTCCGATACATGATGTGCATGATGTCTCAAAGGGCGCAGACTGCACAATCTGTCACACTGGGGATCTTGATAACGTGCACTACGATCTTTTCGGAGGCAAGGAACTCGTATGCGCACACTGTCACGGAGATATCATTGCCGTGCACGGTGAGGGCATGGGCAGTTGTGAGAAGTGTCACAAGACTGCACCTGGCATCGTAGTACCTACGAAAGTAGCAGGCATGACGATCATGTGTCAGGCATGTCACGACTATGACGATGCTGCGAGCATACATGGAGATCTGTCCGATCCAACTGGCTGCTATAAGTGCCACAGAACCGCACCGAACTCAACACCTGCGGAGATCCCGCATAATTTGCATATTCCGATCGGTGTTACATGCGATGCATGCCACCTTATGGCAGATACCAAGATCATCATTCCCCAGTGCAGCAAATGCCATGATGCAGTGGGCATACACCTGCTCTCAAAGATCGGGCTCAGTACTGCCGGAGCGGAGTGTTCGGTCTGTCATGGAAAACCGCCAGGGAAGGTTGTGAAGGCGACACCGACTGCTGTGGCAACGCAGATAGAGGAGGGTCCGGCAGAGGTGGAGGCGACACCAGCTGGCAAGAGTATTCCCGGATTCGGAGTGCTGCTTGCTGTGACTGCGCTGGTCATTACGATGTACTGGCGAAGAAGAAATGAGTAGGCGTGATGCCTACTTTTTATTTTATTTTGTTTTTTTGAGTGTTCTATGTCTCTGGGCTAAACGGAGACCTGAGAGCGAAATTGTAGAGGTGAACTGCCCAATGGTCTGCGGTGGTTCCAGAGACTTCCGGCACTGAGTTTATTGGGCCGAGGGGGTTTGGACATGAGGTATAAATCGAAAACTCCAGTGAAAACACTCTGATTTTATGGCAACCAAATTCGTGTAATTCGCGTTATTCAGGAGTTTATGATGCCGATTTTATCACGAATTCCACAAATTCAATATCATGAGTTTAAAAAAGCTCAATCTGTTCCGATGTGGAGGGTATCTGGCAGACACGAGAGTGTGCATATTGTATAATGTGCTCTTACGTGTTCTGGCACCCATACATTGAAATGACTCTGGTTCTGATGTTTTCTGTGGTTTCCGACAAAAGAGCCTCATCAGATGCAGAAAATATGGGTCTTTGGTATCGCGTTGCAGTGACCGTACATGTTTAGCTGAGGTGGAAAAAAACCACGAGATTGCACGAGATTGACATGAAAATCTTGTGGAAATCAGTGTAATCTCGGTTAGCTAAACACATACTTTAAAGGTATATCTTGCTATGTGGCTGCTTGTGGTATGTGGCGCAGGTTTCATGAAACGGATGAAGTGAAGGGGGTGTTGTGAGCCCGGACACGAAAACGCTGGCGTGAACGGGTTCTGCAAAGCCGCCTGTCTCCGGTCAATCCGTGGGTGTGGGTTTCGCGGCGCCAGCCGGATGATGCGCGGTCATCGCCGCCGTGCCAGATATGCAACAGCTGTGAGTCCGGCGGTTGCGAAGAATGCGCTGAAGCCAGGGGTCTTCTTCTTTGTCGCAGTACTTTCTGCTGCTGTTGGAACTTTGCAGGGTGCTTCGCACTCCACAGGGGCTGAAGTTGCTTCAGATGTCGGTACGGGCGCCACGGTCTCCTCTGCAACCTCGCCATCCTCCGCTCCTTCGCAGGCTTCGGTGGTTGCTTTGCTGATCTTATCGGTCACTGGCACCTCCACGAATAGCGATGTGTAGGGCGTCACGAATCCGAACTCCAGTGAGAGGTCAGTAATCTCGGACACAATAGGATCGGTCTCGTCTTCGACGACCATCCGGTCCATCAGTTCCCGTATCTTCGTGTGCGCCCAGAGCTTTGGAACAAAGCTGTTATCGGACCCGGGAACAGCTGGAAATGTCTTGTCAAAGCTGCGGCTGCCTGTGCGGGTGATCGCGTCGATGCTTGAGTCGATGTTTCCTGTGCCTGCCGGGTACCTGGCGAGTACGATGGCATCAGATCCTGCAAAGAGTGTGTCGTAGCCTGTGTTCACGATATCGGATGCACGACGGTATGAGAAGTCCATGTCGGTTATCACAGGTGTTGATATCGTCTTGTAGAAGGAGTTCATCCCGGATTCAGCGTTCTTTCCAGGGTAGAACTGTTCTGCCACCCCGCAGTTTTCAAGAGAGAGCGCTCTTAAGAAGTCATAGTTCGCCTCATCCTCGATCCCAAACGCAATGGTAAATATGGACGCTCCCGCCACGTTTGCAGTTTTTACATTATCCCTGATCACATAAGGAGATGTTACGCCATCGGTGGGCTCTCCATCGGTGAGGAATATAACGATTGGGACCCTCCCCGAATCCGGTTCAAACATGCCAAGTGCAGTCAGCAGTGCCTCATTGATGTTTGTGCCGCCGTCCGCGCCGAGTGCGTTCACAAAGTTCGCCGCGTCTGCCTTTGTCTGCGTGTTTGCTTCCATAAGCGTGTCCCGAAACACCATGACATCACTATCAAAGAAGATCACGTTGAAGTAGTCATCAGGCGGGAGGTCTGCAATGATGCCTGCAAAGACCCTCTGCACCTGCGCAATCTTATTGCCGCTCATCGAGCCTGATTTGTCGATCACGAAGATGATCTCCTTGTCAAGAGCCGCGGTCCCGAGGTCTTCGACCGATGGCGAGAAGATGTGCATCAGGTAGCCCTGCCCACCGGTTTCGTAGAAGAGCATCTCGCCGCTTAACGATGTGTTGTCGGTTGTGAAGACGATTTCAAGATCCTGGTCAGGAAGTGCCTTCGCACTGTATGTGACCCGTGCTTCTGTAGATGAGGTGTACTCTGTGATTGCACCCTCAAATCCGGGGGTTTCCAGAGTAAGGATCCGGTTCACTGATGCGACTGTGATGTTTACAGACAAATCAGGAACAATGTGCGCCACATCAGTCTCTCGCAATGACAGCGCGTACGCGTACTCACCAAGCGTCTTTTTAACAGGCTGCTCGTAAGTCAGACGAACGATAATGCTCTGGTGGGGCTCAAAATTTAAGGAAAAAGAGAATATGTTCTCTTCCTTCGTCTTTAAGACTCCGGCCGTTCTTCCTTCCGAGACCGCCTCCTCAAACCGCTCATCTGCCTCTTCCTTGGGAAGTACATCTGCTTCGTACTCAACGCCGTCGATAAAGAGGCTGAAGCCCGAGATGAATGCACCCTCCGGGATCAGGAACCTGAACTCATCGTCTGTTGCGGTATTGTGCGGGTTTGTGAGCTTCTCTTCCACGGTAGTTATGGCATATCCGTTGTTCACATCCGCTGTGATGTGCAGGTAGTCGATGGTAGTACCAGTGGCTGCATTTGAGGTCTGGGCGCATCCTGCAAGTATTGCCAGTATGATCAAGCAGATGCCAATTCCTCTAAACGTCTGTGTTGTTACTGTTTCTGATAACTGAACTTTGAATTCCATTTATATCTCCTCCTAAGAGTTGTATTCTATATCATCTATGCTTCTTAATTCTTCGTTCTCTCAATAGAAGTACCGCGATCAATAACCCGATCGTCGCAAACACCACACCAAAGCCCGGGGTCTGCTTCTTTGTCGGAGTTGGTGTACTTGCACGTTCACCTGCAACACCCATCACCTCCACAGGTGTCTCTACCGCCACAGGAGTCGCTACCACATACTCATGTTCTTCAACCGGCTCTACAGGTATAATATACGGTTTGGATTTACCAAAAAGCGGTTGGGAGGTGGGTATGACAATAACATCTGTGTCCGACCCCCTATATATAGTAGGGGCGGAAACAGAATGGGTGTACGCCGTGAGTATCATCAGCCCCGGTAGCAGTTGCCTCTGCCGGCATCTCTGCCGGTGGCTCAGTCTCATAGATCGTTGTTGGCACCTCCACAAACAGCGAGGTGTATGGAGTTACAAACCCAAACTCAAGAGAGAGTTCTGTAACCCCAGATACAAGCGAGTTCGTCTCGCCTTCGATTAGCATCCGATCCATCAGACATCTGATCTTTGTATATGCCCAGAGTTTCGGAATGAACGCATTCTCAGAACCGGAAACAACGAAAAACGTCTCATCAAAATCCCTCTTGCCAGTGCGAGTAACTGCATCGATTTTTGAGTCGATGCTTCCTGTACCAGCAAGGCATCTGGCGAGTATGATTGCGTCCGAGCCTGCAAAGAGCGTGTTGTATCCAGTGTTCACGATATCGGATGCATCGACATCCGAGTAGCTGAAGTCCATCTCGGTTATCACCGGCGTTGCTATCGTCTCGTAGAACGTGTTGATCGCAGTCTCCGCATTTGTACTTGGGTAGAATCTCTCTGCTGTGCCGCAGTTCGCAAGAGAGAGCGCTCTTAAGAAATCGCAGTTCTCTTCGTCATCGATCCCGAACGCGATCGTGAATACAGATACTTCTGCCTAATTTGCGGCTTTTACATTCTCTCTGATCACATACGGCGATGTTACGCCCGCGGTGGGCTCGCCATCGGTTAGGAAGACAATGATAGGCACCCGCCCGGTATCCGGTTCGAACATGCCAAGCGCAGTCAGCAGGGTGAATATCCATCGAACTGTGGGTTATGGAAAGAAAATTGAGAATTATGGCAAAATGGATGAAAAGCACAGCGACTTGTGTAAGGGGATAACAAAACTTAAATCACGGCTGAAAGTGCCTTTAGC
>JAYELB010000333.1:0-1940 GCA_034717055.1 Methanobacteriota archaeon | reverse complement strand
GAATGTATAAAAGAAGGAAATGGAAATATCCTGCCATCGGCATAATTATTAGATGACTGATTTGCTCGGAGATTCGATAGAGGATTCTTGAGGTACAGCGCGGATTATGATTTAGTGGATGGGCTCGGTAAAGGAATGTGCCGTCTGGTTTGTGATAATCGATTAAAATCGTGATTCTGCAATGGTTATGCTTATTGTAGAGTGTATAAACTTTATTTAGTGGGATCAATAAAAATGACAGAAACTGCTGCACACGCAGAACGCCATATAGTCCACATGGCTGTGAAACCCGGTCGCAGATAATCATTCAGTGTGTCAACAACCAAAATCAAGAGGCATTTCTGTTTCTTGCAAGAAATCGACCCCAAACATCGCTTCAACGCCTTCAAAATCGATGTCATCCGTCCCAAACGGCTTATCAGAAACGCCAACAGTCATCACGATCTCAACCCCGCTCCACAGTTCCCTGATCGTTACATCGGCATACTTTCCTTCTAATATAGTATCAGACGCACAAATCGCCTTGAAGATGCCGTATAAGTCGGAATTAACTTTACCTGCCAACCATTCGCTAATCACAGTTTCATCAGCACCGGTATATATAATTGCGACAGTCGTGGCTTTCCGATCACCATATTCAACCTCAACCGATCGATAAATCCTTCCCATGTTTGCCACCACTCATTATCCATAATATTCTATTTCTTCTTTTGTAATTATGCAGATCACCCCGAACACCAACAAAATTCCCTTCTGTGAATATGTCGAGTTGGTCTCTGTATAGTTCCTCCAATCGGGATATTACACCCCCTCTTCGCTCTTTGTCCACTTCGTATTTGATCTCCTTGATCTCAATCGTTCTCATCACCATGGTGAATTCTTCGTCTGTCTGATATATAGGAGTTGCCATCCAACTGTTCTCTATTGCCGAGGAATCTGCGCACATCGCAGCCCGCCGTCCATTTCCCTCATTTATCAAAAGCGGATCGGCATTCAGTTCTCGTGCAAGCAAGATCGATTCCGTTTCACACAACCATTCGGACCACACCCGCCCCGACCTCCACGTCCGTCATATCAGTCTCTCGAAGTCCCAACCACGCCACCCCGCAATGAAGATTTCACATGTAGCGGGGCATCCATGCGTCGTATCCTAAGCCCCATCCTCGCCACCCCCGAATGAAGTTCGGAGGCATCCATGGGCTGGAGGTCGGGCGATTTTGTAAGCGTGGAAAGATGTGGGGTGGATGTAGGTGGACTCTGTGACATGATGAACCTCAAAAGCTCAGCGTGAAGGTATTGGTGTATCCTATATAGATAAAGACTCCGTGTCGTAGAACGTCCCGCCCGATAAGACTCTGAATGTGCTGTCCTTTCAGTGGGGCTCCGATCACCGTAGTCTCAACAACAACGCGGTTTGGAAAAAGCAACCGCACTAAATATTCATAGCATTCGACATCAGTAGACGATGGGGTGTTGATCAACGTGACACCAGTGGGATCGAGCCCAAGTTGCGCGGGGATATCTTCCCGCACAACGGTCCCTGTGGCTCCGGTATCAATCATCGCATTCACAAGAATTGGTGCTGGCACGAGCTGATCGTCCTTTCGTAAAACCTCTTCGATTATCGAGCCCACAGCAAGCCGAACCTCAACAAGTGGTCCAAGTCCCTGTAGATTTGGCAGCAATTCCCGTTGTGTCTGTAAACGCATGCGGACAAAGGGTCGATTCTCTATACTTTCGTAAACATTTATGCACATCGTAGAGTAATACAAAGAACAATTCCAAATAATGTTTAGCAAATTTGGAACTCAAGGGATGGTTGCATATATGAGCAAAAGAAATGTGAAACTTCGGAAAGATTTGAATGCTGACGCATTATTCAGCAGCGTTCGCTCGGGTTTTGAGGTAATATTAGATCATCGGTCAGGTGATGTCAAGAT
>JAYELB010000332.1:0-1950 GCA_034717055.1 Methanobacteriota archaeon | reverse complement strand
GGATACATCGGCATGAACGTCTCGGTTCGCGCGAATGTGAGAACCGCAAACGCTGCAAAGGACGGTCTTGAAAAGGCACTATCCATTGCGTTTCGTGGCGGCGCGGTGACCGGGCTTGCCGTGGTCGGTCTTGCACTGCTCGGCACAAGCGGGTTTTACATACTGTACGGCGGAGAGCCGGCAGACGTCGATCTGATCGTCGGCTTTGCCTTTGGCGCAAGTCTGATCAGCCTCTTTGCGAGGGTCGGAGGCGGGATCTACACGAAAGCCGCTGACGTCGGCGCGGATCTCGTCGGCAAGGTGGAGGCAGGAATCCCGGAGGATGACCCCAGAAACGCGGCTGTGATTGCAGATAACGTCGGAGATAACGTCGGAGACTGCGCGGGCATGGGCGCGGATCTCTTCGAGACGTATGTGGTCACATCGCTTGCTGCAATGCTACTTGGCGCGATTGTGGTAGCACAATATCCAAATGCGGTTACGTATCCGCTGATTCTTGGAGCGGTCGCGATTCTCGCATCGGTACTTGCAATATTCTGCGTCAGACTCGGCAAGAGCAAGAACATCATGCACGCTCTGTACAAGGGTGTGGCAGCAGCGGCACTGATCTGTCTTGTGGCGTTTTATTTCGTTACCGACTGGATGATGGGCGACATCAGATTCTGGTATGCGTCGATCGTCGGGGTCGTGATCATGGTGCTGATCGTGATCATCACTGAGTATTACACTGCACTTAATTTCAGACCTGTTAAGGCGGTAGCACGCGCAGCTGAGACCGGTGCAGGCACGAACATTATCTCAGGGCTTGCTATTGGTCTCGAAAGCACGGCGATGCCGGTTATCGTGATCTGTGCAGGCATCCTGGCAGCGTTTGCCGTGGTTGGTGGTCTTGCAGATCCTGCGATGGGTTTGTACGGCATTGCGATAGCTGCGGCTGCGATGCTCTCCACGACAGGGATCATCGTTGCCCTTGATTCGTACGGGCCGATCACAGACAACGCAGGAGGCATCGCAGAGATGGCTTCGCTTCCATCAAGCACCAGGGACATAACCGATAAACTCGATGCAGTCGGAAACACCACGAAGGCGGTAACAAAAGGGTATGCAATAGGATCAGCCGCTCTTGGAGCACTGGCGCTCTTTGCCGATTACAGGCACAAGGTAGGGCTTGATATCGGCGAACTTGGTCTTGACAATCCGGTGGTGTTGGTCGGGCTCTTCATTGGAGGACTCCTTCCATTCCTGTTCAGCGCAGTTACGATGAATGCGGTCGGGAAAGCCGCTTTTAAGATCGTGGAAGAGGTAAGAAGGCAGTTTCGGGAGATCCCCGGAATCATGGAAGGGACAACAAAGCCGGAGTACGGAAAAGCGGTCGACATCGTGACAAAAGCAGCGATCAACTCGATGGTGGTCCCGGGAATCCTTGCAATCGGCGTTCCCTTAATTGTTGGGATCCTGCTCGGCAAGGTTGCGCTCGGCGGTTTTCTGATCGGGATTATCGTTGTCGGGCTTTTGATGGCGCTATTTATGGCAAACAGCGGCGCTGCATGGGACAACGCCAAGAAGTTAATCGAGGACGGTGCGCATGGCGGCAAAGGCTCTGAGGCACACAAGGCAGCGGTCGTTGGTGATACTGTCGGTGATCCGTTCAAGGACACGTCAGGACCTGCGCTAAATCCGCTCATCAAGGTGGTCAACATCATCGCGATACTCTTCGCGGCCATGTTCGGAAGCGGACTTCTGTTCGGAGGAGGAATCCTCTGAACAGTCTCTTTTTTTTCTGGACGGGAAACCGTGTCGAGAACCTCGGAATAAGCATATTTTGGAATTCTAACATCTCAGAACATCGTTTTAAAGGACAGTGTTGTTCATGCGGAATGATTTTATGTCTTCATCGCTGTTTGCTACACTCACAGTCACAAATATGACGCGAATAAACGAATCTCCCGA
>JAYELB010000331.1:0-1967 GCA_034717055.1 Methanobacteriota archaeon | reverse complement strand
GACTGGTATAAAACGAGATGGAATAAACTAAAGGATAGTTTATGTGCATGAATACTGAAACCAGACGACTGGAATGCCACAGAAACAAACAGCTGCCCAGGTACAAAAAGGGTTATGAAATGCGCAAGCGTGTATGAGGTAAAAGTCTCACGTACCGTTCTGAGATGAGGAGGGGAAGGTAACCGCCTCCTTCTTAATCTGCGACATCTTTTGGGATGTGATTTACGTTTCACCGAAAATAGAGGTCTTAATGAATCTCCATACCTTATTTTGCAATCATCCCATGTGTTGCAAGAGAAAAGAATTAATGCTATGGTGACTGTAATTTTTACTGATTTCCTTGCTTTGGTTTTTCTATACACACAACATAAAACGAAAGCTAAGGAAATCACCTTTCCCATTTCAGTTACGAGAGAAGGGTATGCGTTTATAATTTCCTATACGTGCAAACAAACAAATCGCGAAACACGATACACATGACCCAAAAAACCACCACCAAAACCAAATTCGGAATCTACGGCGGGCAGTTCATCCCCGAGATCCTGATGCCAGCCATAGAAGAACTGACCGCAGGATACGAGAAGTACAAGAATGACCCGGAATTCACAGCCGAGCTTGCCCGATACCTAGCGGACTTCGCGGGCAGACCCACCCCCCTATACCACGCGAAACGCCTGAGCAATGCGTATGGCGTCAAGATCTACATCAAGCGAGAGGATCTCGTGCACGGCGGCGCGCATAAACTGAACAACACGATAGGGCAGGCGCTCCTTGCGAAGTATATGGGAAAGACGCGGATCATCGCAGAGACCGGAGCCGGGCAGCATGGAACCGCGGTTGCGATGGCTGGCGCAAACCTTGGAATTCCGACCGTGGTCTACATGGGGTCTGTCGATATGGAACGCCAGCGGATGAACGTCTACCGGATGCAGCTTCTCGGAGCGGAGGTAATTCCTGTGGAGTCGGGATCAAAGACGCTTAAGGATGCGATCAACGAGACGCTCCGTGACTGGGTCGCAACTGTCGGGAACACCTATTATATCATCGGCTCTGTCGTCGGTCCCTATCCATATCCTATGATCGTCAGGGACTTCCAGACGGTCGTCGGGAATGAAGCGAAGGAGCAGATCATGCGTGCGGAAGGGCGGCTTCCGGACTCGATCGTTGCATGTGCGGGCGGGGGAAGCAACGCGATCGGTGTGTTTTATCCATTCATAGACGATGCGGACGTTAATCTATTCGCGGTTGAGGCGGGAGGCAGCAATCTTGTGGTTACCAAGAAGACCGCATACCACTCTGCGTCGCTCTCTACCGGTGAACTCGGGTCGCTTCACGGAGCGATGACGAAGATCCTGCAGAATAAGTACGGGCAGATCCTTGAGTCCTCATCGATTGCCGCGGGTCTCGATTATGCCGGCGTTGGCCCTGAACTCGCGCACCTTGCGGATATCGGTAGGATCAATCCAAGGAATGTCAGCGATGACGAGACGCTTGATGCGTTCTTCGAGCTCTCGAGGCTCGAGGGGATAATTCCCGCGCTCGAATCGGCACACGCGGTTGCGTATGTAAAGAAGGCGGCAGAGAGTGGAGAACTCGGCGATCTTGTCGTGATCAATCTGTCTGGCAGGGGGGATAAGGATGTGTACTCTGTTGCGAAGCGGGAGGGACTCTGAGAACGTGCTCAACACCAGTGTCCCCAAAGTTTACCGCAATCGCCGATGCCAGAGCCGTTACCACAAGAGCGCGTGGGGGCTGCAGAGGATCGGGTCAGTCTTAAAACCCTGCCCCTTTACTCCCTCTGCGGTTGTAACATGGGCTGATGAAAAGACGTTCATCCGGTCTCACTAATTGACCCTATTTTTGTTCCTTTTTGTCATTCCGTCCTCAATAGACAATCGATAAGTGACGTGCTTAATACGGCGTGTTTCACAAATATGGATAAGTGATCACCTCTTGTAAGATCTTTG
>JAYELB010000330.1:0-8873 GCA_034717055.1 Methanobacteriota archaeon | reverse complement strand
AAAGATCTAGCTCGTCGTACTTGTAATTTCCAGATATCACCTCGTCTGTGTTCATATCCTGTGGAGATATCCGCAGCACCTCGCCGGTCATCGGTTTCAGTGTCATGATATATTGCTTCCACTACAACCCTTTTATATGTGCTGATCCGGGAGTGGCGATGCATCCAGAACGTATTTAAATGGTTGCGGGTCTTACATAACACCAACAATGAATAGCGATATCGATCTCATCATGCGTGCCGCAGAGGCACACCATACATGGTACCGCGACTCCCTCCCGATGATCGCAAGCAACAACCTCACGAGCCGGAAGGTGCGGATGCTTGCGGCAAGCGATCTTGCTCACCGGTATGCGGAGGGCGTGGTCGGGCACAGGTTCTATCAGGGCTGCAAATACATCGACGAGATCGAGGCAACGACAATCGAACTCGCAATGAAACTCTTCAGGGCAGAGCATGTCAATGTGCAGCCGACCTCAGGCGTAGGCGCGAACATCGCTGCTTTTTTTGCACTCGCAAAGCCCGGAGACACGATCATATCACTCGATGTTCCGTATGGCGGGCACATCAGCCATGTGCAATACTCTGCTGCCGGAGTCCGGGGACTTCGCGTGATGCATCACCCATTCGATTCCGAGACCATGAACATCGATCCCGACCGCATGACTGCCATGATCCGTGATGTAAAGCCGCGTATCGTGCTTCTCGGGGGAAGTCTCTTCCTATTCCCGCATCCGGTTCGGGAGGCGGCTGATGCTGCCCGCGAAGTAGGAGCAACGCTTGTCTATGACGGCGCACATGTACTTGGGCTCATCGCAGGAAAACGGTTTCAAGATCCGCTTCGTGAGGGCGCGGAAGTGGTTACCGGATCCACGCACAAGACATTTCCGGGACCGCAGGGCGCGATGATTATGTGCAAGGAGGAACTTTCAGACAGGATCGATGAAGCGGTCTTTCCTGGCACAGTAAGCAACCACCATCTGCATCATCTTGCAGGACTCGGGGTCTCGCTTGCAGAGATGATCGAGTTTGGCGAGGATTACGCAGCCTCTGTGATCACAAACGCAAAATCGCTTGCGCAGTCATTGTATGAGCGAGGATTCAATGTTCTTTGTGAGCCTTATGGATTTACAGAGTCGCATCAGGTTGCAGTCGATGTGACGAAGGTTGGCGGTAGTATCAGAGCAGCAACGGGACTCGAAGAGGCAAACATCATCGTAAACAAGAATCTCCTGCCCGGGGACACGGTCAGCGTCACAGACGAACCATCCGGAATCAGGATCGGAACGCAGGAACTGACCCGCATAGGGATGGGCACGTCAGAGATGGACGCAATCGCTGATTTCTTCAAACGAATCGTGCTCGACTCCGAATCGCCTGAAAGCGTCAGAAACGATGTGATCGAGTTGAAGAGCGGGTACCAGAAAGTCTGCTACTGCTTTGATGAGACCGATGCGTACGGTCTTCCAGCCGGGATGTGAGTCTTGCAGATCCGGCAGATGCAGATGTAGCAGCCCTGATAAAGAGAAAATTTAATTAGATTCATTCGCAAACATAATCTCATGTACTTTCATCTGATCGGCAACTTCAACACGAGTGCACCCGCAGGTCAGGCAGATGCAGACGTAGCAGCCCTCGTAAGCGAGGCAAACGGCACCTTGCTGACAAAGGGTGCGCCAGAAGGGAAAGGTGCACGAATACTGGACTTACGAATCGAAGATCAGAAGATCAGGGTCGAGATCGAGTCAGATCAGTACGTGCGCGCCCATGATGCGATTCTCAGGCTGAGAAAACCACTTGCAACCCTCCTTGGAAAGAAATACCGCATAGGGATCAGGGGCATCGAGATCGAGTCTTATGTTGCGAAGATACCATCAAAAAATCCGGTCAAGGCGGAAAAAATCCCTTATGTCTCGAATATGGCGTTTGACGGCGACGAGATCGCCATTGAGATGGAGATCGGGGAGCCCGAGATCCGGAACAGTATACCTGATCGGATCATCACGCTCATCACGGATAAGATTGCGGCAGAGGGGTATGGTGGGAAGGAAGAGCACTGGAACCTGCTCTGGGAGAGCGCGGAGAAGCCCATTTTATCCGGCGAAGACCCGACACCGGAACTGGTCAAGCGGAACTGGGTCAAACACGGTGCATCCCGCGGGCAGTGGATATATGGTCCTGAGGCAACCAGAATATTCCGCACGTTCGAACAGATCGTAAAAAAGGAGGTTCTCGATTTTCTCGGATACCAGGAGATGATTTTCCCAAAACTCGTGACGTGGGATGTTTGGAAGAAGTCAGGACATGCGAAAGGAGTCTATCCTGAGATCTACTACGTCTGCCCACCTAAAACAAGGGATCCTGACTTTTGGGAGGAGGTTTCTGACTACTACAAGGTCACCCACGAGATCCCACTCGACCTGATCGCGGAGAAGATCGATAAACCGATCGGAGGGCTATGCTATGCCCAGTGCCCACCGTTCTGGCCCTTCCTGCAGGGAAAAACGATCGCGGATGATGCGCTTCCGCTCCGGGTATTCGACCGTTCGGGAACGTCGCACCGGTACGAGAGCGGCGGCATCCACGGCATCGAGCGGGTTGACGAGTTCCACAGGATCGAGATCGTCTGGATGGGGACACCAGAACATGTCGTAGAGGAGGCAGAGCGCATCCATGAGCGGTACAAGTACATCTTCGAGGAGATACTCGAACTTACCTGGCGGAAGGCATGGGTTACGCCGTGGTTCATGGCGCAGGAAGGTCTGACCGGAACCACTGGAAACGAGAAGGTTGGGACAACTGATTACGAATCGTTCATGCCATATCGTGACGATTGGCTCGAATTCCAGAATGTGAGCGTGAATGGGGACAAATATCCTCTTGGATTCAACGTAAAGTCCCAGAGCGGGAATGAACTGTGGAGCGGATGTTCCGGAGTCGGGCTTGAGCGCTGGGCGAGTTCGTTCTTTGCGCAGAAGGGAATTGATTACGAGAACTGGCCAGAATCGTTTAAGGAAATCGTAGGCGAACTGCCGAAAGGTTTTGCGTTTATGTAGTGGCGGTGGGTCGGATCTTGCCAAATGTTTTTGGTTTTGAGTATGTGTTTAGCTAACCACAAGATTACACGGATTTTTACAAGATTTCTGTGTTAATCTCGTGTAATCTCGTGGTTTTTCCAACTCATCCAAACACATACGTTTTTGAATATCCGAAAAAATCGAAGTCTTGAACTGACGCCGCATGATGGGATCGCTGCTCACCGCTCCTGCACCGGAAAACCCGGATGACGCGGATCAGTATAATCTCACAATACAGACACGCCACATAAAGTTTTATCTCTCGAACATCCCAAGTAGATGCCAATGCAGGAATCATCGATCATTGCGGAGTTTGCGAATGCGGGGTACCAGGTCAGTCCGGATGCAGTCGCGCTGATTGGCTCTTATCCCGCACCTGATACAATCGTTTCTAGTGTGCTACGATCGCTTGATGATTCGGTGCTTGTGGTTGGTAGGGAGCATCTCAACCTCGAGGGCGTAAGGATTCCTGAGAAGTCGGCAGATAAATTGGCGGAGAAAGTAGCAGAGAAATTATCGAAACCAGCCGATGCTCCGGCAGTGAACATACTCTCGGATATCAGCAATGAATCGACATGCGTTGGTGAATACTCTGAGTTTGTACGATACTTCCGCGATCGTTACACGCGGTTAAGTGACATCATCAGGGGGCGGATTACAGCACGCCCGATCGAGTCGCTGCGCGCGAGGCACAGTGGACGGGAGTATGACAACGTCTCGATAATCGGTACGGTCTTTGATGTTAGGACGACATCAAACGGAAACAAACTGCTGGAGCTTGAGGACCCCACCGGATCGTTTCCTGTGCTGGTCCGCCCATCCGACCGTGACCTGTGGACTATCGCATCCGGCATCGTTCATGATGAGGTGATCGGGGTTACAGGTTCGGTCACCAGAGATGGGCATCTGATGATTGTAAAGAACATCGTGCTACCGGATCTGCCGAACAGGTACAACCAGATGCTTCCTGATAATAAAAACCGTCACAAACGATTCCCATCGACACCACGGTCCGTAGGACAGGGGACTAACGGCAGTGAACACAATAACGGAGACGGCGTGGCGGGTTGCGCAGTCCTTATTTCAGATGTGCATATTGGAAGCGATACATTTCTCGGGGACGCGTTCTCTGATTTTATCGGCTGGCTCGGCGATGGCTCTCTGCCGGTGCAGTACCTGATAATAGCAGGCGATCTCGTGGATGGGGTCGGGATATACCCTGGTCAGGAGTCTGAACTGGAGATTCCCGATGTATATGATCAGTACAGACGTGCGGCAGAGTATCTTGGAAGGGTTCCAAAGAATATCAGGATCATAATAGCGCCCGGTAACCATGATGCAGTGAGACTGGCAGAACCGCAGCCAGCGCTACCTGAAAAGATCAGGTCGATGTTCTCTGATGATGTGGTCTTTACTGGCAATCCAGCGCTTGTTGAGATCTGCGGCGTACGGATCCTGATCTACCACGGACGATCGATGGATGACCTGATCGCAACCATCCCGAAGATGAGTTACCAGCGTCCGGAGCTGGTCATGATCGAGATGCTCAAGCGCAGGCACCTTGCGCCCATGTACGGCGGCAGGGTATCGATTGCTCCTGAAAACTCGGATCATTTCGTGATCGACCGGGTGCCGCACATCCTCCACTGCGGGCATGTCCATACCATTGGAATCGATCACTACAAAGGCGTCACCGTGGTCAATTCCGGAACATGGCAGTCTCAGACCGATTTTCAGAAGCGGATGAACCTCGATCCCGTGCCAGCCCATGCCACAATCGTCGATCTTGCGACGCTTGGCACGAAGATGGTTAAATTTGCGTGATCGACTTCCATCCATATCCCTATCGCCCATATCTTCGCTGGCGCTTCTGATAGTCCCGTATGATCCTTAAGAAGTCCAGCCGTCTCATATCAGCGAAATTCACATCTGTGAAATACAGTTCGGAATATATCGTCTGCCAGATCAAAAAATCGGTCAGGTGCTTTCCACCTGCACGGATGACCAGATCAGGAGTGTGCCTGAAGAGGAGGTGGGATTCGATCATATCCGAATTGATGTCCTCGTAATCGATCTCTCCACTCTCCACCCTCCCCATAATAGCCCTTATCGCATCGGTAAGTTCGAGTTTCCCGCCATACCCAATCGAGATATCGAATTTCACCTCCAGACGTCCCTTTCCGATCGGAATCGTCCTCAGCACCTGATCGTCTTTTGTGTAGATCCTTGCTATCAGATCGGTTCTCTTAAGTCTGTCGATGATCTGCGAGGCCACATCTTCTCGCAGGGGACCATCCACGAGCACAGCGATGTACGCGATGAGCGATCCGATACCGAGATCCGCACACCACGAGACGAATGATCGCAGTTGTTTAGCCCCGCTTGGTGCAAGAAGATCACTTTCCGTAAGCGCAAGCGTGAGCCCGACTGGTAGTTCGTGCTTTCTGATCCTGGAGCGCAGTCGGTGCTCGTATATATGTTCGTAGATGCGCTGGAGCATGACTTGGTAGTATGGCAGCGAAAGAGTTATTGGTTGTGCCCGAAAAAGTACAGCACCGAAAATACAATAAAGAACTCTGTAAGCCATACGCTTGCGGATATAGCAAATAAAGGACACTTGCGGCTACAATTCCGAATGTTCTATAGAGTGTATCAGGGAACTTATTCAGCTCCTAATCGCCCCATCTGAATTCTTTTATTACTTTTGCAAGTTTTATCTGACGTCCGGTTTCATCCATGTCCTCGATGGTGATAATCACATTGACACGGTCGCCATCATCAGGCACCTTCTTGAGTTCAGACATCAATTCGTATTCACCGGGACCTGTGTAACTGACAGACCTCCAGTAACCGATAAAATCACCCATAGCTTGCGGGTTGTGGATGCATTTCATATAAATTCCCGGGGTATTCATAGGGGCGTCCCGATATTTTCGCAGTGCGCTTACGGTTTCGGTGGAAACATCAATGCTCACAACCTCCGGATTGCCATCCTCGTCCTCTGTGACGATTACCTTTGCCTTTATCACGGTTTTCCCATCGGATATACACCCGGAAGCAGCGATCAGAAGAACAAATAGTACCACAACTGCTCCAGTTTGACCCATACAACAGTAAACAGTCCCATCTGGTTATTAAGTTTTTCGGTATCTGCGGCTTCACCTACAGTCCCGAAACCTTTGACATTATACACTCATCTTCTCCACATGGACGGGGTTTTTAGTCTGCGTGTTCTCGATTGTGCTTGTGAGTTCTCTTGGATTCGGAGATACTGCGAAAACGCATCCTCAGTCCTCAATCATCACCCCCACAAGATCGCTCCCGACCTTAAGCCCATACGACCATGCTGCCGCTGACCGCTCGTCAAACGCCGAGACCGAGTCAGCCTCGTGCCCACATATCGCAAAAGGCACAGGATCTGTGGTATGTGTCCGGAGCAGAATCGACGTCGGGATGGGCGAGTCATCTTGCAATCGTGATAGCAAAAATCCGCACGATGATTTTTCAGTACTTCCGAAACTACCAATTCCGAACACAATTCCCAGCCACGTCACCATCCTGCCACAATTACCTCGCGAACATCCACCGAAACCATCTCGAATCCACTCACATAGCGCAATGACACACCACCCGTCAGC
Source organism: Methanobacteriota archaeon (assembly GCA_034717055.1). Lineage (GTDB taxonomy): Archaea > Halobacteriota > Methanosarcinia > Methanosarcinales > Methanogasteraceae > Methanogaster_A. The sequence goes on along the minus strand of JAYELB010000330.1, from coordinate 2,159 downwards.
AAAGTGATTGAATTCTACCAAAATTCCACCCTGTTTCCCGGAAAAATCCGGTCCATCACAGAAAGCTCCCGCTAACCACGAGCTCGTGGTCTACACAACCGTTCGGTCAACCAGATCAGACGCAGATACTATACCAGACCCAGACACCGGCGCAATTCTAATTCTCTGTCTTCGTTATAACGGATCGTCACACATCAATCATCATCCTCACGAGATCGCTCCCGATCCGCACCCCGTATGACTCCTCTGCCGCGGACCTATCGTCAAACGCCGAGACTGAGTCTACCCTGTGCCCAGGTATCGCAAACGGCACCGGATCCGCGGTATGTGTCTGGAGCGGAATCGGTGTCGAGTAATCCGGCAGCACCATGATCACGCTTGCTCGAGTGTGCTATCCTATCAGATGGGTAGACCGCAAACATAAACAATGAATGGATAAAAAGAGAACATAGTAGACAAGGATACGATGATACGCGCATCTTTGAAAATAGCATAATCAAAAGAGGTTACGAAGATGAAGAATATCCGGAAAACAAAAGATTGGATTGAGATGGCGTTAGAAGATCTGGATGCCGCCGTTGTAGATTTTACTGAAGAGAGGTACCCCGCAAGTGTCTTTCATGCACAACAATGTACAGAGAAACTGCTGAAAGCGGTTTTATATTTTTTTGGCATAATCTCCAAAAAAACGCATTTTCCCGCTGGTATACTGGCTGAAGACATCTTAAACAACCCGGAGATGACACTTGAACTGCAACTCGATAAAGAGCAGATCAAACTCTTACTGACGAATGGTTGACAACGCTTCGTCTCTTGAGGAACAACGGAGCATGCCGAGATATGGCTGGGAGACGAGGGATAGAATCATAAAGCCATCAGAGATATACGACAAATTGAAAGCAAAAGAGATCATGGATCGAGCACTCAAGACGTTGGATGCTGTTTACACCTTTTTCAAATCTTTAAATATGGTTGAATTGGATGAGGTGTTAGGGGAGATGGAAAAATGTTTGAAGAGATGATCAATGATTATGTGGGGGTGCTAAAAGGGTTGGATGTGCGCGGCATCCTGCTATTTGGGTCGGTTGCCAGGAATGATGCGAAGGAGCATAGTGATGTGGATATGCTTGTGATCGCATCAGGACTACCTGATATAAAGGAAAGATGTGGATTTATAACTGTTAAAAAGCCCTATAGAATTGAGGATATCTGGATGACACCAGATGAACTGATCGAGATGGTCGATGCCAAGACCGGGTTTGTGGTGGATGCACTGCTTGAGGGGAAGATATTACTGGACGATGGGACGATCAACGATGCGAGAAGTCGGTTGGTGGATTCTTTGAAGCGGTTGAATGCAAAGAGGTTGAAACACGGCTGGTTTATACCGAGGGACAATCTGCGAGCAGTAATGTCTTTTGATTGAATGTTGGGGCGGATAACGAAGTATATGGTGGCTTAATGCACCGCTAACGCTTTTTGATGGGTGCAATCACGTTGCCACTTGATTTGGCAACAACAATAAATACGTCATACCACAAATAACAACCTTATGAAGACGATTACTGCAACAGTTCCTGATCGCTCTGGTCTGGAGTTTGAGTATCTACTCAAGATTGGTGCATATCATAATGAGGGGGAAGTGCTAAAAGACGCACTCAGGCAACTCCTCCTCTCCAAACCCAGATATCGTATTGATATCGCTGTCAAATTGTATGCCGACGATAAAATTTCACTGGGCAAGGCTGCCGAACTTGCCGGAATATCTTTTGATGAGATGAAAGAGGTTTTGATGCAACGTGGCATCAAACCCAAACTAGGTACCAGAACGATCTCGGAAGCACTGGATGAAATAGATGTACTAAAGGACATATGATGAATATTATCCTCAACACCACCGTTCTATCAAATTTTGCATCGGTGGGTGAATTATATCTGATTAAAAGATTGTTTGGAGTGGTGTATACGACTCATGAAGTACATGAAGAGATTTTACGAGGAATATCCCGAGGATATCAGTATCTTGAAGATGTCGATCACGAAATGTCTTTTGATGAGACTGGCTGGTTGCGGGTCGTTGCGATACGCTCACATACGGAACATCAGTCGATGAACGATCTTTTGAAGCGTCTTGGGATGGGCGAGTCGTCCGCAATCGC
>JAYELB010000329.1:0-2000 GCA_034717055.1 Methanobacteriota archaeon | reverse complement strand
AATCTGTTGGGCGCATTCATTTATATCCATAGTAAACTACATCTCGTGCTAACATCTTTAGCTTATGTTTGTTCCCAACATCCAAGTCTTTCAGGATGCGTGCAACGTTTCAGATCGTCGCGAGATCGTAAATTCTGACCTGTGTAATATCTTTGTTGGTGCTAATTTCAAATTTATCCACATATTTGACTGGGTTATCTGCGTATGCCCAGTCTACCGTGCTCTTACTACCCTGATTCCAGTAAACCCCGGTTGGCCAATTTTCAAGAATGTTGCGCCTAAAGAAGACAACTGCACCAAAAACAGGACAACCCCACTGCTTTGATGCTCCAGCAAAACCATGTTTAGCAAAGTATGAAGCTCCGGAAGGACCTTCACCCGGCAGATAGAAGCAATGCACCAGGTTCAAAACGACATCTACGCCCGGGTTGGGAAGATCTTCGTGTCGTATCCCATAGGTGTCGTAACACACGCACATATAATATTTGACACCATTTAACTCGAAAATACGAGATTTACCGTCTTCTTCGGACAGATAATCATCAGCAGGTTTGATATTCCCATCTTCTTGAGATGTCGGATGGAACTTTCGACCTCTAGCATCGATACCATCTTTACTAATGGCAATTCCAACCTGATCCTTAGCATATTCGGATACCCTACCATCGATACCAATACATACAAAAATGCGCTCTTCGATCTCTCCAAGAAGGTCTCCGATCTTCTTTTCAGCCCAATTGTATATCTTGCGTGGCTCTTTTTTATCGGTGTAAAACCACCCACCTGGAAATAAAATAACCCCATCCCCGTGCGTTTCTCTGGAAATACGATCCACAATTTCAGATAACGCCCTCCTCCGTCCATTATTCGAATAGTCCTTGTCGTCATCGGATTGAAGGGTGACTGTCGCAACCCAGCCATTCAAATATTTCCTTCTGCGGTCAATGACATTCCTGAATCTTGCAACATCATTCGGATCGTCCGGATTTAAACTGCACCACTGCATCTCATTCGAATAAAGTCTGACTGTTGGCTTCAAACCTTTGATTTCCGGTAAGAAATCTCTCAGTGTATCATACCACGCGCGCTGTTCATCTCTGTCGTGCGGGTCATTATCCTTTGAATCGTATTTGTCGCAAAGGGCAATCCATTTTTCCGATGAGAAACCCAACTCATGATCATCAGGGTAGTTCTGAAGCGATATTTTTCGCGGGATTGTGAAGTGTTGGGATTCGTCGAACTCTATAATAAATCCCGCGTCCGGAACAAAAAAATCGCATGGATAGAGGGTGGACTTCCTTACAAAATCCTCATGACCTCTGTACTTCTGGAGTTTTGAGAAAATTTCCTTGAGCTTTTGATAGAATGTAGTATCGACATATTCCTCGACATTGGTCCTTACTTCAAATTTGTAATCACCCTCCACACTGCCGTAAATCTTCTCAAGCATTCTTTTGACGGTGACTTTGCAGTCAGGACATCTCTCGCCAGAATGTCCGTTTGGGTGCGTCTTAGACGGTGACTTTGCAGTTGGGTCTCCTGATGGGGTCTCCAATATATCAAATCCCAGTCCCTTCAAAAAGTTATTAGTCTCCTGCCCGCCATTGAACCTCGAAGAATCGAGTTCCTCCCCATTAGCAAACTTGTTGGCTAAAGATATTGTGTATTTTGGCGGATATCGTTTTCCTTCAAACATAAGGAAAAACTTGTTCGATCCTCTGCGAGGGGGAAACCCCTCCGAATCGATTTCACGCATAGCCTTAATGACGTGTTCATGGTCTATGTTCGATTGTATCATTTGCCCAAACTCCCCCGACATCATGATCGGCGATAATAGTAACATATCGGAATGACGCATCATAAATTTTTGGAGCGCTTGCGAGATGGGCGGATGCCACCCAAAAGTCCCTTATGCCCAGAAAGACCCAACCCCCGCTCGAGCACGCACCTATTCACCCAACAATCCGCGCAACCGCCGCCTCAAGCCCGATCATCTCCTG
>JAYELB010000328.1:0-8934 GCA_034717055.1 Methanobacteriota archaeon | reverse complement strand
CCATCAGGATCAAACGACTCTGATGCATCCAGTGTCAAAACATCTCTGAATTTGTTGGATGACGCATTCACACACTCACTCTTGACCTGCACCTCTGCAAGCGGCACAGGCGGCATGAAGGTTCGTTTGAAGATATTTATGAACGAGGTGATCACCTCGATTGTGAGGGGGGCGTCACAGTATACCTGTGGGGGCGGGGTGAATGTATCAAACCAGGTCGTGTAGGTGATATTGTAGTCGCTCGTGTTGGTCATGGTGCCGCCATAAGCACTGCTGTTGAGCGTTATATTTCCAGTATGATCCATTGTATAATTGCCATCGCGAGGGATAACGGTGATATTGGATGTATCGGTTACATTCTTGACAGTTGCGCTGTACACCATGTCAGGATATAGCACGTATGGATACGCCATACGCGGATGTTTCGGCAGAGGATATATATAATTCTTGCTAGTATTTGTCCAGCCCGCGAAAGTAATATTTCCCTCCTCACTGGTATTGATCACGATCCCTGTAAACTTCAGGCATATCCCCTTGCTTCCTGCAGCAGGGACCACGACTCTCTTCTTGAAATTGTATCCCACCGGATATTCCTTATAATACTCGAGATCGCCAGATGCATCCTTAGCCATATAGTTCATTGCATGCATACCATTCAGACTGATCGCTGTTACGCGCGAGTCTGCGGTGTTGAGATTCATGATAGTGACATTGACCGAATCCCATTGCGTAGGATCTGTGGAATTGCCAACAGGATCGATCGAGATGATTCTTAGATTCTCGCTCTCCACCGCGGCAAGGTGACTCTCGCGCTCCATCGCCTCTTTTTGCATCCCTGACACCATGAGCGCAAGCCCGGATGCTGTAATTATCGTGATCAGGATAAGCATCAGTGTGCCGATGATGACAGATGCACCGGATTCGTCATGATACATCATACACATCATCTGATCCAAGATTTATATATCTTCCCCGCATATTCTATATATCAAAACAGAATCTATGTAAAAGACATAGCAAAAACATTATGAATACCAACATTGAAGACTGGATAATAATGCTATTAACAAACATTGGGATGAAAGAGATCCCGCAAAAAAGTGTATTATTGATTGAAGAGGATTTAGGCAGCATAAAAAGTATATTCATACAGAGGGAGGGATTTGATGCCATGAAAATCGGAAAAAAGGTGATGTACATCTCAACAAAGCGGTCGAGAGGGGATGTGCTCGATCAGATGTCGATGTTCGGGTTGAATGTGGATTCAGAGATGTTTACAATACTCGGGGACTTCAAAGACCGAACAGCACTCCTTGATATGTGCCGGGAAGATACCTTGAAGCACAAGAATCTGTATCACCTGATCGATCCATCGCTCCGGGACATTTCAGGGACCGATATCTGCATCGTAGACACCTTCACATCGCTCTTCATCGATGAAGAGGTTCACGTACTGGCGGACGCGCTCAATTCCCTGGTAAATGTCAGCCGATACAGTAGTACAACGTTTCTGCTGGCAGCGGATATGGGTATACTTGAGGAGAGGGCTGAACGGATTATGAGATCGATGGTGGACGGCATCATCCAGTTCAGAACCATATACACAGGCGATAAGATAAACCGGTTCATCAACATCCCGAAATTAAAAGGCGTCCTGCCGCTGAGAAAGATGATACCATTTTACATAACGGGTGAGGGCATATCCATCGATACGAGGGAACGGGTCGGGTGATCTCGATGAAGATACCCGATCGTGATACCCTCTCCTGCATCTGTTTATGGGGGGATGGTATTCATACGACTCGTACTTATTGAGCGGGGTAATAGCTATTCCAGCAATAACGACCTAAAAATAGAATGTATCAGAATTGTTCACCATTGTCGCTTAAAACACGGTGGTACAACTCTTCACTCACCTAAAAACGCGCTTCTAATCGTATCGCATCCGGAAATGGTTTGATTTCGGGGATTATCTCGGTCCGCTTCGCTTCCACCAAACAGCCGATCGAACCCGTGAAAGGGATGTTGTGGAATTTAGCAACCGTGCGTCCCGCGATCTCATCCAGCAGCAACAATTCGGCATTTTGTTCCAGCGCAAGCGTAATCACTTCAGCTTCACCCCGATCCAGATCGATTTTCAACGAATTGCATAGTGCAAGATCGTTGATTCTTATAACATCGATAAAATTCGCTCGTTTTAATTCTTTCGCACTGGGATATCGTTTTCCCTTCTCAAGTAGCTTTGTTTCGACGGCTTCTGGAATAACAATCCTCTCAAATAGTTGTTCGAGAACATCCGGACGATGAATCGCAGCGAAATTGATGAGCGGCGTAGAGTCAGCGATGATCATTGCCGATCTCGCCACGCTTCTATATTTTCAAGGTCTGTTTCATAGTCGGAAATGTCATACTGACGCCAGATATGTCGTTCACCGAGCAGATAATGAAACTCGATTTTACTCAATCCCGCCAGCCGTCTGGCATTGGCGAATGAGACAATGTCTTCACGATAAAGCTGTAATGCCAGCTCTTTCTATCAGTTCCCTTTTCAGATGCTGGCGTGGTATCCTAGCAGTCAGCATTACTTTCTCCGGAATTTGCAGGGAAATGGTTTGCATGATATTCTTCGGTTCTTTCGGGATTGTTAACTTTGTGTTCCGGGTGGGCTAAATATGAGTTCGCCAAAAACCTCCAACAAAGCATACTTTCACTCCCCACACAGCACCCGAACGTTCACCCGCCCAACAGCATCGCCAGCCACCGCCTCGACGACATAGACTCCCGCATCCATACCGGGCGCAACCGTCACAGTGACGAGACCATCTGACCCGGTCTTCACAATCCGCGGGTTCACACTTCCGTCAGGCGATATGCTGATCTTGACATAGACATCGGGCGCGGGATTTCCCGCGGGATCGGTGACATTAAAGACGATCGGGTCACTGAGCGGAAGTCCGCCAAAACCCTCCTGACCACCACCCGATACCAGTCCGATCCTCATCTCTGCTGCTCCGGGGCTTGGGAGTATCAGCGCGGTACATACAATATAGCAAGCAATAACCAGGATTGCGGAATGCTTGAGTCCGTGTTTCATCTCACCTTCCGTGATCTGACCGATGATGATTCCGCCAAAAAGTGCGTTTAACATGATCATGTGAAAGAATCCGCGCTCAAAATTGATCTCGGATACTCCTGAATTTCCGAAGAGAAGTTCCATCCCCATCCCCTGAATCAGCGGAAGAAGCGATGTAGATAGGATGTATGCCAGCATAACAATGATTCCCTGTGCAAGATAAAATATGACGACGTATTGTTTCAGATTTCCATCCTTCTCCCTCTCTATCCCGATCACAGCCCGCAGATCTTCTGATGTCCTGAGTATGAGGTCTGCAACCGCGCCGCCTGTATATGCTGCCTGTACCACAAGGGCTGTGTACCTTGTGATCAGTTTGCTCCCAAGTGCTTCCGCCATGTCATTCATCGCATCCGAAAACGAGTGCCCAAGAACCATCGCGGATGCAGCACCTCTCACGTTGTCGGTGATCGCCCCCAGATCGGTCGTCGATAGGTCGATAACACCCCTTATCGGGTCTATGCCACCCCGCATCAGTTCGGATAGTTTGAATAGAAACTCGCTGTATGCGACCTCGCGCCTCTTCTGGCGCCTCTTCTGGCGGTACGTATCGATCGAATACGGTATGATCGCAATCAAAAGCGCAAATACAATTATGCGATCCAGATCGTCCTTTGGTTTTGTCCCGGGAGTCTTCTCCTGCGCGTCCGTGCTTCCGCGGCCTCCACCAGCCCCACCATCTCCGACCTCTTCCACAAGTGCCTGATATGCAACAAGCCGTGTATCATCTTTGCCACTGCCACTGCCATCGCCTGATTCTTTCTGAATGGTAAAGACATGACCTGTGAGCGCCGCTGCGATGAGGAGTATGATTGCGGCAAGTACAGGAATCGCCACCGTTGCATACTCCCGCTTTATGTCGTATTTCAGTCTTATGATCTGTACATACCTCTTGATGCGCACCCGTAACGCCCGTGAAAAATTCTCCGTCCCGGGCGTCGACGGCTCCGCCGTTAACGCAGCCAATCTCCTACTCATACCGGACTCCTCGAATATTTCATAGATAGCATGGCAAGAAAGATGATGTTTACAAACGGCAGCACAAAGTAGACAAAGACGTTGAAGAGATCCCGCGGCTCAAAGATTCCCATGTCTATGCCGAGCGCGCCGCAGACCACAATACCAAGGACTGCAAGCACAACACTCATCACAACGCCACCGAGATACCCCTCGCCGTAAACAGAGAGCGAATCCACAAACTCCTTCTGGATCAGTCTCCGCATAGTCATCAGATCCCTTGATTTTATCTCAAGATAATCCCTAAACCCACTCCCTGAGTGTATGATATTTGCAAGATCGATGCAGATCGCCCGAAACATCTCAGACGGCGTATTTAGTATCAGGTCGCTCATGGCTGTTACCGCATCCTCGCCAAGGATGTCGACTCTGTATATGACCTTCCCGAACTCCTTTGATATATGACCATAATCCTCGATGCTGATTCTCCTGACCACATCAATCGGCGACGTGCCCGCGCTTGCAAGTACCGACATATAGCCGAGCATGTATGGAAGCTCCTGCTCAATATTCATCTTCTTGACAGATATCCTGTTGTACAGCACGAACGGGAACCCGCCGAGCGTGAGCCCGAAAGTGAGTATGGAGATGACTGTGACATAGACCAAATCACCTCGAAATAGGATGGTCGATGAAACGAACATCATAGCTCCTGCAACGAGAGCGGTAACACCTGCAAGCGAGACAAACATCCCGGACGTCATCTCGATATCAGACTGGTACAGCATCTTTGCAACAGTATCGTGCGGCGTTTCATCGATATACTGTCCGAAATGGTAGCAGAACATCTTGTAGCGTTCGGTGAACTTCATGCCATCTTCTCCATCATCGCATCTTTATCCCTTGAATACGTTCTTATCGCATTTACAACGCGTTCATAATCTGTAATGTCATTCTTTGCAAGGTAATCCAGCATTTCTTCCCGATCGTTCAATTCATTTAAGAGATAGTCCTCTTTTACCCCGAATTCTTCTATTATCCCTGTAAATAGGGCGTAACTTCCAGAGTGTGCGAATGTGTCAGAGATTGGGTCCCATCTGTAGACCGGGTTTGTGATCAGGTCCCCACGGTCAGGGTCGATCTCGATGATCTCAACGATGCCCGATGCCCGTCTGATGTAATGCTCGCCCTTCTTCACCATCGAGTTGAATATGACGTTGTCCACACTCGAAAACAGACTTCGCGGAACGTTCATCGGGTTTGACTCGACCCTTGAGAGAAGTTCCTTCATCGATCCCGCATGGATCGTGCCGAGACACGGATGCCCGACCGAGATCGCCTGGAAGAGCGTGAAGGCTTCGCTTCCCCGCACCTCGCCGACCACGATGTACTCAGGGCGCTGCCGCAGCGCAGCAGTGAGCAGGTCATAGAGTTTGATATCACCTGCTGACCCGCCTTTGCCGGATCCGTTCCCCGACGCTTTTGATAGGGCTGTCTCGCCTCCGAATCCGGATCTTGTGATCGATTGCGTCCAGTTCGGATGCAGCAGGTTTAACTCTGCGGTATCCTCGATCGAGACGATCTTATGTTCCGGGCGTATGAATGCGCAGAGCGCGTTTAAGGTCGTGGTCTTGCCGGATGCGGTTCCGCCGGCTGCAAGCACCGAGCGTTTGTATTCGAGGATGATCCAGAGGTATGCAAGCTGTCTCGAATCGAAGGTTCCGTACTTGATCAGATCGACCGGAGATACCGGATTTGACTTAAACCGCCTGATCGTGAAGGTTGAGCCTTTTCTTGTGACCTCGCGTCCGAGTGTGATGTTTATACGGCTGCCGTCTGCAAGCGTTGCATCCCGTATCGGTTGGAGCACAGAGATATGCCTGCCAGCCGTTTGCGCGATCTTCATCACGAAGTTGTTCAGTTCCACCTCCTCAAAGGTGACATCGGTCTGTACAGAGCCGTATATCCGGTGGTTGACGTAGATCTGGGAATTCGGTCCGTTGCAGGTGATATCCTCGATATACGGGTCTTTCATGAGGACATCGATCTTCCCGTACCCGATATACTTCTTCAGGAGATGGTAGAACATCTTTTCCTTCTGGAAATAATCCAGATTCAGCAGGTATATGCTGATGATCATCGAAAATCGGTCTCTTAAGTATTCTTCTCGGTCTTTATCCCTGATTATCACGATTTCAGAGTGGATCATCTTCTCAAACGCGTTTTCAATGATCTTTAAATACCTCAACTCACCCTCGCTCAGCAGAGGTTCAACTGTATGATAAACAAGCTCTTCACCCTCGAAACGGACATTCACGTACTGAAACGGTGGATCTACCACGTAAGTGAGATCGACCTCCGAGAGCGGAACCCCGATAACCGGAGCCGACACCTCACCCAGCTCGAATCCAAGAGTCCTTACGGATTTGCTTTTTGGCGTTAGATACCGCTTGATTCGCTTCCGTATGTCATCTGTCCCGATCCTGTCGATCTCCGCGAACGATGGTATCCGTTTAAGCGATCGTTTAAATCTACCTGGCGGCTTTGAACGTTTCGCAGGTTTCACAGGTTCAGAAGGGTCGTCTTCCGCTTGATTGGCAAGGAGCCGGCTATTCCACCTCAGACTGAACCTGGATCTCTTCTTTTTCGCGGCAGTTTCAGGTGCTGCTTGCTCCCCGGATGAGACAGGTTCTGCCGGCTCCGTGATAGTCCCGGAAGTGGGCGTTATATATTGCGGTGATGCAGGTTCGAGGGGTGCGCGTTTTCTGCGCAGTATTTTTGTAAGCTTGAATTTAACCAATCCGACTCCTCCACAGCAGCATTCTTGTCGCTGCATTGATCAGCATCACGACGACGATCAGGACAAAGGCGGCTGCGAACCCGTTTGATGCAGGGATTAGGTGCGGGAACTCAAACGACCGGTACACCGTGATCGGAAGCGCCGCTGTGAGATCCTGGAACGGATATATCTTCATCCCAAATAAGAACCCCTCACGCGGAAGAACCTTGAATTCAGGCAGGAACTGGGTGTAGCCCGCTGTCAGGATTACCACAGCAGACTCCTCTGCCGCCCGCCCGATCCCGAGAACCATGCCTGTGAGTATTCCTGTGAGCGCGTAAGGGATCGTTATGCGGCGCATCGTGTCCCATTTCGATGCGCCGAGCGCGTAACTTGCCTCCTCGAGTTCAACAGGGACTGTGTCTATCGCGCCCTCTGCCGCACGCTCAATCACCGGTAGTATCAGGATTGTTAGCGCTATCGTTCCTGCGATCAGCGAAAATCCGCCTGTTACTAACTTCATGTAGTAGACAAGGAATAATAGCCCGAAGATACCGAGAACAATAGAGGGCGTGCCTGCAAGCACATCGAGCAGGAATCCGAATGCACGCACAAGGATTCCGGGGTTTGTATACCTCTTGAGATACACCGCAGTTCCAACAGCAAGAGGTGTTGCAAGTGCAGTTGACAGGAGTGAGAGCAGGAGTGTTCCCGCGATTGCGTTAGCGATCCCGCCGCCGAGTCCGGGGACTTTGGATTCTGGAGTTATGATGAAGTAGAGGCTGAGGCTGGGGAGCGCTTCGAGCGTGATCCGTCCGAGGATTCCGATTAGCGCGAGGAGGGTGATTGCTGCTGCGACGTACGAGATTGCTTTGAAGATGAGTCCTTCGAGTGTTCGTTTGTTCATGGGTATTTTATCTGGTTAAAACTGGTTTCTTTCAAGTTTATTAACCGCAGATGCGACGTCGATGAACGAGAGATATGCGATAGGATGGAAATCGGTGGAATCAGTGTTAATCTGTGGCTAAAAACCTTATCAGCCACTGATTTACACAGATTACACAGATTAAGGGTTATTCGCATAACGTGAGATTTATTTAATAGGTTCATAGCTTGCCCCCTATCTTCCTTGCAGCAGCCACAAAGATGATCTCCATCGCAAAGAGAACCGCAGCAATCCCGAAGAGCGCGCTCCTTGGCTCATCCATCGCACAGTAATAGCCGATGTCATTTAAGATCTTTGAGGTCATCGCATACCCGGTATCGAGCACCGACGACGGGATATGCGCGGAGTTCCCAAGCAGCATCACAATAGCCATCGTCTCGCCCATCGCACGCATCATCCCGAGAACCGTTGCCGCAAGGATGCCGCCTGATGCTGTCGGCAGCACCACCTTCCGTATCGTCTCCCAGTGGGTTGCGCCGAGCGCAAACGATGCTTCCTTGTACTCAAACGGAACTGCGCGCAGCGCATCCTCTGATAGCGCGATGATCGTCGGGAGGATCATCACCGCAAGGATCGTTGATGCTAAGAGGACGCCTGTTCCGCTGTTCGGGGATGGGTCACTGAAGAACGGGATAAATCCGAGCGTGCCGCTTAAGAACGGGTCGATATAGTCTTGGAATATATTTTCGAGAACAAAGAGCCCGAAGATGCCGTAGACGACCGATGGAATCCCTACGAGGAGTTCGACCATCGGGCGCATGATCGCTGCCACGGGGGCAGGCGCAAACTCGGAGAGGAATATCGCAGTAAAGACACTCACCGGAACTGCAAGTGCGAGGGTTACAGCAGTCATCACAAGCGTTCCGATGATAAAAATCCTGATGCCATAGACCTGCTCGGTATAACTCCACTTCGTTCCTGTGATAAAGCCCAAGCCCTCGATTTCAAAGACCGGGAGCGCGGTCTTGAAGATGAACGCGATAAAAAATATGGTGATTGCTGCTGTTGCGAGAACGCAGGTTAGAAGAAGTAGCTGCGGTAACTTTGACCGAAGTTCGTCTGGGTTCATCTTTAAAAAATAATGGGTGATTTGTGCCCGGATCAGGCACAAATCATGGG
>JAYELB010000327.1:0-2006 GCA_034717055.1 Methanobacteriota archaeon | reverse complement strand
GCGGTCTTTGTGATGATCGGGTTGCTGATTGTGGTGATTCTGTTGAGAGAAAAAAGAGGTAAACAGGATGGACACGATTGATGTACATAAATGAGATCGAATACAACTCAAAGGAGGAGATATAAATGGAATATGGAATTTTGTTGCTGGGAACAGTAACATCGAGAACGTTCAGAGGAATCTGCATTTGATTGATTGCGCTGGCAATGTTCTTCGATGCACCCAGATAGCAGGCGCAGCCGTTGGAGACCTTCTGATAGAAGGCGGAACTGATGAGCATAAGACACTGGCTACAGGCTGGCTACAGGTGAATCGGGATCGGGGATACGAGGGCTATGTGCTTACCGTGAGGCAGATAGATATACAGACATTTCCACGACCCAATTTAGGTTACACTCTCACTTAAATCGAACCTCGATCTTCCGATTTCCCAGCCATGGTATCGTCACATTCCGCCCCGTTTCATCGAGCCGCCACATCAGCGCCTCGACAGCCGCTTTATGCCGCTCCCTGTAGCCACCATAGAATGTCACGATAATTCGATCTCTTTTAGCCTTCACTAACGCCGGAAATTCGATAATTTCATCAAAAATCGATTCCACGGTCAGATTCTCAAATTCACGCCCCGCGTCCTTCTTCAGACACGCGATCAGATCAAAAGCAAACAGCCTCATCGCCATCATTGCTGCGATCTTGTTTAATTCGATGCCTGACAGTGCATTCATACCTAAAAAGTCACATTCCTTGAAGAAATTCTCGATTCTCCATCTCCATCTGCTTTCGTCGATAATCTGCTCCTCACTTTCTTCATAGTCGTTTGTCAGGTAGCCATGGTACTTTTCGTAGTCTCCATCGAAGAATTTCACAACAATAAGTTTCGTGCTGCCAGAAAAATTGCGGAGCGTCGTATCCTCGAATGAAATCGAGCGATCAGTCCCAGCAAGGTCTTTAAACTCCTCTACCGGTATGCTCTGCATCTCTTCGATGCGGTTTTCATAGAGTTTTATGAGTGTTATAAACTTTAAACCCATATCCTTGTCCAGATATTCCAGAATGTGGAGATCTGGGAGATAGTTAGTTGCGTGGAAATTCCTGATATAGTGTCTCGACAAATTAATTTTCAGGCGCCTTTATAATCCAATACATTTAAACATATTACATAAAAAATAAAATTCACTGATGAAGGAAAAGTCACCAAACCCCGCTCTGAAGACCGGGGCCTGATGGTGGCGCCGTTCGCGGTGGAGGTTGATTCGGGTACAATTACTTGACCACAACGCTATATACCATTAATTACTATTACTTAATTGTAAGTATGGAACTTACATAAATCAAATAAGGTGATGAACATGGCAACAAGAATTGTAACAGTGTCATTTGGTGAGAAGGACGCAATACTATGGGGACATATTGAGAACGCGGTTGGGACGCCTGTGACGAGCTCGAAGATCCGGAACTTGTTATATGAGTGGATGAACACGAAAGTTGTATTTGAGAGAGGTGATTTAAATGAGTGATACTAACAAAGGTGGCATTGGGTTTGTTGGTCTTTTGACAATATTGTTCATTGGACTAAAATTAACTGGCTATATAACATGGTCGTGGATATGGGTATTGGCTCCAATGTGGATTTCAATCATTGTAGTGGTAATGATCTTCATCATCATTGCAATTATAGCAGTGCTATCTAGATAAGAAAGAACATACCCGATTCAAAGTCAAATTAAAAGGAAGCCACCAAACCACGGACTTAAGTACAGAGCCAGTACATAGCGTTTTTGCATTACAATAGTTACACATCTGGATTCAGCGTAGTGGTTGCAGTGATCGGGGCGTTGCTTGCAGCGGTTCTGTTAAGAAAGAAAGATCAGTAATACACGACTTTCGGAAATTTAGATTTTATCATCAACCTAAATGTCACAAAACCGTCACATATTAAACGTTACAAAGCGACCATTGAGATCGCGAATATCAATCGTATTTAATATACTTAAACCTTTATTAAG
>JAYELB010000326.1:0-2013 GCA_034717055.1 Methanobacteriota archaeon | reverse complement strand
GCTCAGGAAACCAGTGATGCTGTGGTGCTGCATTGCGATTTCTTCGCGGGTGAGCCCCTCAACAGGCTCGCCGAGCATGTCGCCGATTGCCTGCCCGTACATCGAGTTCAATGTTTTCATAAACAAAATGGTGACGTTGGTTTGTAATCCACATCTTATGACGGGATGCTTGTGTGTTGGTTCTCAACACATCGGTGGAAAACCAACGTCATCAAATTTGGCGCACATCTCCAATATAACCTTTGTGGCTGAATCAGTGTCTCCCACCTGTGCACATAAACATACAGTAAGAACACCTCTGCCGAATCACTCTCGTTTCGAGAAGAAAAACGGTCCCGGCGGACGTAGTACCATCGAACCATGTATGATGCTTCAACGGACTATCAACGCGATAACCCTTCCGGACCCATGCGCCCAGCCTGAATGCGAGCGAAGACCGTTAATATCGATGCCTGCAAGAACTGGTATGCATGAACCAGCAGATAGCGGTCGGTGCAGAAGCCGTGATCGAGTGCTCCGGTGGCAGGATCATCAAGCGGAGGGTCTCGAAGAACTACCGCATCCCAAAGCTTGATACGCGAATCAGAGCCGCGAGAACCAGAAGCGAGGCAAAGCTCATATCAGAAGCGCGCAGGTGTGGGGTCCCGACACCGATCATCTATGATGTCGATACAGCCGAGCACACAATTACGATGGAGTTTATTAAGGGTCCGCGGATGAAGGATGTGCTCGATCTGGGTATGAGCGAGCGTATTGGCGAACTTGTCGGCAGGTTGCACGGTTGCGGGATCATTCACGGCGATCTCACGACCTCGAATCTCATCCTGCACATTGGCGGTGGCGACGGTGATAGTGGTGACCGGATATATTTCATCGACTTCGGGCTTGGGTATTTCGAGAAGAATGTGGAGGCACAGGGCGTCGATGTGCATGTGCTCTTCCAGACGTTTGTAAGCACGCACCGCGAATCGGGGCTTGAAGAGGCGTTCTCTGCTGGATATCGGCGGACATTCACGGGTGCTGATCAGGTGCTTACACGCGTGCGCGAGATCGAGGCGCGGGGGAGATACCTGTGATTATTCTGGCATGACCCGGTCGATTTTGCTGCGAAAATAGTGGCTCTCTGGTAATTCACATTGCATACACTTTTTTCACGCTTCCGGGGATCTGGTTATGATAAGGAAGATTAAACCACATGGGGCAAAGAGGGTTGTTATTTTCATCTTTCGCCCCCTCTGTGCCTCTCTGTGTCCCCTATGGTGTCCCCTATGGTTTTCCGAAACTTTATTTCGAAAATATCAAAAGCCTTTGCATCGGTGTTCGGAGGGGAAACAACAACCCCTCAAACATGGGCATCCTGGTAACAGTGGGCACTTCTCAGGTCATCTGCATACCGTAGTAGATAAAAGATGTGAAATTCTGCATTGTTTTTTGTATCTGATTCGTTTTATTTCCCATGTTTTACTAAAGATACGCCCGCATGGCGTGTTTTAATTGATCAAAAACGCGAGATACACAAGTGAACAAATAGCTTATGCGTGCGAAATGGTGGTTGAGTGGAACATGCTCGGGTACTATATGGTAAGTGGTAAAGCTCAACACATCGTTAACATTTTCACAAGATTTCGGTGTTAATCTCGTGTAATCTCGTGGTTTTATATGTGGACACCCCCACAAATACACGAGTAAGTACCAGCAATTCTCATTTTGAAAAATTGAGTGAACTGTCTCGCAAAGCAAATGTAGTTATACAACATCATCTCAAAAATATACCCCATAAGTCCACAAAGATATGCCCTGTCGGTGTTAACAATTTTAGATCAAATAATAAAATCACTTAGATCAGTGATCCGGAGCTTTCCAGACGAACGTACTGGAAAGAATTCGACATACACCATGGAAGATATTGTTTTGAGTGCTTTTTCAGTATTTTTTATTCAAAGCCCATCGTTTCTGGCTTATCAAAGAACAATGAAGAACGCAAATGGAATGAGTAATGCAGAAACTCTTTTT
>JAYELB010000325.1:1698-9029 GCA_034717055.1 Methanobacteriota archaeon | reverse complement strand
GGAATAGGCCCGGACGTAGTGAACCGCGTGCCGTCAAACGTCGACGTAAACACTATCCGTTACTCACTAAACCACGGGACGAAGCTCGCAACGAATTACGTGGAGGTGGGATATCCGCTTAAGGTAGGGCCATTGACCTCTTCTCCCTTTTTACGGCATCGCTACAACATGGCAAAAAGTAGGTCCACCGCGTAGACTTTTCGGAAGTGTCTTACAGCAGGGGGTGTGAATGCACCAGTTCCTGCGCCCACGTCGATGACCGTGCTGTTTGAGCCCGGTTCATGAAGTTTTAGGATCTCGTCACTATCCTTCTCGTAGTCGCGAAACCTCTGGTGCAGGTCATCGTACCGCTGCACATGCTCTGCGCTTGTGTAGGCCACACCAGTCTGTTTCATCTCGTCGTACGTCCATTTTGAAATCTTCAACGTATTCCTATGGCTGCCCGGCATCAGCGAGTTTGTCCATAATCGAGTCTCATTTTCCATGCTATGGCGTAAAAAGAGGATCGTCCCTGATGGATTCTATACATTCGTCCAGAGACATGTCCGGATAAACCTCCAACCATTTTCCGGTATGTCTCATATATGACAGATTGAACCGGTCTCTTCCGACGTATTCCATCCGCGCAAACTTGGTTTCGAAGAACGGCTCTATAGCATTCGGTCCTGGACAACGATACTTTGCATAAAAATGGAGATGGCTGCTATACCATTTCGTAAAGATATCCACGATGTAATTAAAGCATTCTTCCTGTGGATCGGGGTCAATGAATCTGGGTTTCAAAACAGATTCAACAAATTCATCACATGCCCGTTTCACCTCAATTTTCACTAACTCGGGAACTCTGGGGTTGGGTGCTCTGGACGAGCTGTGTAACCAACGCTTTTCATTTTTCGCCATATAATTACCTCACCTGGTGATCTCAACTGCCCGTTACTCCAGACATGTACATATTCTGATCAGACACCGTTTATAAGTTTTCACAAAAAGCATCCTTATGATCCGATCCCGGCACTCCCTGAAAACAGCACTACCCAACACCTCATTACCGCCAAAAATCCGCCGCCACCCGGGGCAGGACGCATATCACCCCGGGCAGCCAGCAGTAATCGATTCTATTTGCAGCTAATCAGCTATCGCCTCCGCGAGTCCCGGCACCTCTTCAGCACCACACTTAACGATGATACTCGATCCCTCGAAATCATCACCGATGGGCTCGTACCGCCCACCCAGATGCTCGGCAAGGAACGCATCGGTTACGGCGTAAAACGAGAGTCTATTCTCAGGTCTGGCAAAGCCGTGCCCTTCATCCGGGTACAGCAGATACGTCACCGGGATGTTTGCATCTTGCATCGCCTGGGCGATCTGGTCAGACTCTGCCTGCTTGACACGCGGGTCATTTGCGCCCTGACCGATCAGGAGCGGCTTCTCGATCCGGTCTGTATATGAAAGCGGCGAACGCTTCGTAAGAAACGCTCTACCCTCTGCTGTTCGATGATCTCCCACACGCGTTGCAAGTAACTCGATCTGTGGCTGCCAGTACGACGGAATCGTCTCGAGCAATGTAGTCAGGTTCGAGGGACCTACGAGGTCTACGCCGCAGGCAAACGTGTCAGGCGTGTTCGTCATGCCCCAGAGCGTTGCATATCCACCGTAGCTTCCGCCCATGATTGCCACACGATCCGGGTCCGCGATCCCTTCCTGAACCGCCCAATTAACCGCGTCGATGAGGTCGTCATGCATCTTACCACCCCATTCCAGATTGCCCGCGTTGGTGAATTCTTTGCCAAATCCCGTGGAGCTGCGGAAGTTAATGCTCAAAACAGCATAGCCACGGTTAGCAAGCCACTGATGCACGGAGTTATATCCCCAATTGTCGCGTGCCCATGGTCCACCGTGGACAAACAACACCATCGGTAACGGCTCATCCGGACACCCATCAGAATCACTGTCGCTTCCAATCGGCAGCGTGTAGTAACTGACCAGGTCCAGCCCATCACGTGACTCGATGACCGCAGGATGCATCTTTGCGAGTGCCAAACCTTCCAGTTCCTTATGCTGCGTGAACAAGAACTCTGCGCTCTTTTCTTCGCGGTCATAGCGGTAATACTGAACCGGACCATCATCCGCCACGTATGCGACTATCCAGTAGTTATCATCGAGTGTCCGGCTCACAACCTCGACATCGCCGTCAGCAACCGTTTCCAGGTAGGTGAGGTCACCAGCGATGGACTCGTCAATGATCTGCCAGTGCTTGCGCTCGTATGTGAAAGCGACCGCCTGGACGATCTTTTCAGTCGGATGGATCATAAGATCACTGGTATCTGCATGCGGATCCTCAGCGATCAAGGTCTGCTCACCTGTTCCAAGGTCCATCGCGAAGAATGCGGCGGTGTTGCGGTTGCGGCTATCGCGCACGTAGAGGATCGTGTAGGTCTTGTCAAACCCGACAATGCCCGTAGTGAGCAAATCCCCCATTGAGATATTTATAAACGGCTCCCAGCCACCATCTTCGGTTGCCTGGAATATCTCGTTCCCCCCGTCGGATGTGATCCGCTCCGCGAAGCGGACGTTATACTCGTCGTCGGTCGTGAATCCCAGAAAACCCTCGTTCCCCATGACAAGACGCTTCTCGCCGGTTGTGATGTTGACACGGTAAATGTCGTGAAGTGTGGGATCACGGCCATTGAGGGCGATTAATATCGCGCCTGGGAACTTCTGGCTGACCGCCTGGATTCTGGCGTGCACGCCCTCAAGCGGGGTTAAGTCGGTAGTCTCACCGATCTCCAGGTTCACGCTATATACTCGCCAGTTCTCATCACCAGCCCGGTCCTGAAGATATAGGATGTGCTCGTTTGTGTAAGCCCAGAAGTAGATTCGTATGCCGCGGTCGGTGTCGTTTGTGACCGGCTTTGCTGCGCCTGGGTCATCAGCAGGTCCCACCCATACGTTCAAGACACCATCTACCGGGGCAAGGTAGCTGATCCGGGCCCCGTCCGGACTTAGGCGGACTGTGGTCTGGTCAGGGTTGCCAAAGAGGGCCTCGCGCGGAATGAGTGGGGCGGCGTCTATCTGGCTCATATTCTCATTTGGTTCTTCTGTTGTGGCATCCTTGTCGCTGATGCAAGCGGACGCCAGCAACGCAGCGATTATCAGGACTGATATTAGTAGATTATTCATATTTCGTTCCTCCTTGAATGTTAAACTCTTGTTTCGTCAGGAATTGGTACCCAAAATTCGGAAAGTGTCTTCGCATCCTTCCTGAAATGCAAATCCACTCCAGGAGAGTGATCGATACCACTCAGTGTACCAACACTTCCAATCCGCCGAGGTGGTAGCTCTTCCTGATGTTTGCGATCTCCACTCTGGATTTTCATCCAGCCGCGGTTCGTCGTAGTTGCAGTTGTTCATGTTTCTCACCTCAT
Organism: Methanobacteriota archaeon; assembly: GCA_034717055.1. Lineage (GTDB taxonomy): Archaea > Halobacteriota > Methanosarcinia > Methanosarcinales > Methanogasteraceae > Methanogaster_A. The sequence goes on along the minus strand of JAYELB010000325.1, from coordinate 5,604 downwards.
ATATTCATATTCTCGTTTATCAGCAGCCCGTCCTTTACGTGTATGATCCGGTCAACATGAAGTGCGATCGCTGGATACTGATTTTGTTTAAATGCACTCGTATCTAAAAAATAAGATTCCATCAGAACCTTCCCTTCCTGTTCTCTATTATCGCTTCTGATAGCGATCCTTTAATGCCTGATAATGCTTGTTGGACATCCTCTAAAGATATTTTCTGTTTAGCAGGATATTTTTTTAATAGATTACTAATCCAGTGCGTAGAATTTTTTTTGTAGGGGAATTATACTTAATTTAGCATCTCCAAAAATACAAACAGCTTTACCATGTCGAATCCTTGCATTTTTCAATATTGAAGGTTCGATTCTAATCCAACCATCTTGTTTTATATCTATTATTGTAGCATTCTTCATATTGTCATGCCTCATCAAACGTTTTTGGTACAGTTCTTTAACATCCATTGGATATTCTGCGTTTATTATCGCAATAAGGTTATCTGGTGATAACTCCTACGAACGGTACGCCTGCTTTGCCCAAACCAAGGAATCGCCCAACAAATCGTTTACCCATAACTCCCACAACAAAACCACAGAGACGCGGAGGCACAGAGGGCTGTGACATTCTTAACAACCCCGGTGTTTCTGTGTCTCCGCGGTTAAACCACCACCCGAAAGTGATGCAGTGCCCTGGTAAATTATTATTTTTGAGTTCCCTAAGTAGTTCTATCAGCTGTCACTCGATCAAGAGATCAGTATGTAAAACCGGTGGAGGGTAAATTATTATTTGTGAGTTCCCTTAAGCCGTATTACTGAAAAACAAGCACGAGGTCGATTTTATTTATGATGACTCCGTGATCATTCTTCCGGTTGATGTTGCGTATCGGGGGCATGTAAAATCTACTGATGCGAAAGACAGCGTTGAATTTATGCGCGCATTCGATCAGAGCACGGGGATCATCGCGAGCACGAACGAGTTCAGGAAAGATATGATGGATGGCAGGGCTGTTCTTCATTCCAATCTGCTTCCTTTCTGCTGGTTCTGTAATCTTATTCGCCTGACGTGCGCCGACTGTATCACAGCGCAGAGGTTTGCTATGAAACATCTCGAGACCGAGAATCGATAACCTCGATCACCCGCTGCATCACTTCATCCACACCAGCCCCGGTCTCTGCCGAGACCTGGTGCTCCCATTCGCCATGGAAATCGGAGAGATCGCACTTGTTCGCAGCAACGATGACTGGAATTTCGAGCGTCTTCTCGATCTCGCGGAACATATTGGTCTGGGCAGTGAGCGGATACCCGCAGTGCTCGGATGGGTCAATCAACAGCAGCACCACATCGCCGATATAGTTAAGCGCAGTTATCGCCTGCAATTCAATCTCGTTTCGGTCACTTAGCGGGCGATCAAGGAGGCCTGGCGTATCCACGACCTGGTACCGCAGTCCGTCGTGCGTGAAATGCCCGATGTATATTCCTTTCGTCGTGAACGGGTATGTAGCGATCTCGGGTTTCGCATCGGTCACGCGCCTTACAAAACTCGACTTGCCGACGTTTGGATAGCCAGCCACAACGATGGTCGGCACATCTGATATGTCCGGAAGTTTCCGAAGCTTGTTTCGTGCATCGTTTAAGAAACGCAAATCTTCGTCCACTTCGTGCACGATCGAGGATATTCTGGCATAATAAGCTTTCCGCACACGGACCGGGTCGTCGTGTCTTGCTTTCTGAAGGGGTTCGCGCGCAAGCGACCTGACCATGTCGCCTGCCCAATGCACGGATGAGAGCGACATCCTGAGCTGGTCGGTCCCGACGAGGATCTCGGTCAGTTCGGAATAAAACGGGGAGAGTTCATCGAAATTCGGGAAATCATGCACGATCCGGAGGAGTCTATCCGATAATACGTCTGACGCCGCCTGGATCATCGATCTCTGGATGTTAACAACCCGCCCGCTCCCCGACATGGCAGAACGCACGGCGCGCCGGAACGCCTGATCGAGAAGCTCGTCTGCTGTCGGGACGGTGCGCAATCGTTCGTAGATCATACTATCTTCTTGCCTTCCGGATAAGTAAACTGTTCTTTCAGGTATTCCAGCACCTCTTCGTGTGATCTGGCACTGAATCGCTGGTATCGCTTATGAACGCTTAAAATCTCTTTTAATGCTTTCTTTACTATTTCCTCATTCCCCCATCCTTTCAGAGCGAGGACGACCTTTTCCAGACCTCCCTTTTTGTAGCTTATCTGCCCCAGCACATGGATTACCATTCTTCTTACGTTTTTGTCGGGATCGCCCTGCACTTCCGTTAGGGGTGTTAGTATCTCTTTTGGGGTGCGTCCTCCCCCTGAGTTCAACCCCGTGCACAACCGCCCGCCGGATCATTTGGTCATGGTGGTGTAGAAACGTTCTGGCAAAATCTAGCGTGGGTTTTGGGTTCTTCTCCCCCATCCGCTTCAACGCGCCGATGACAGCGTTTCTGACAGAGTGATGCTCGTCAGCAAGCGCGATTTCAAGGATATTGGTAACATCATCGATCTTTGTTCCGCACCTTTCCCCGGTTCTACCTTATCTCGCCGGCGGCGTAAACAGCAGTCTGCCGCACTTTTTCGTCATCGCTTTTGAACATCTATTCAAGGAGATCCGAAATCCGCGCTCTTAACTCCGGATGATCGCGGTAGAGCCCTCCTGTAATAAGATAGGCGTTTTTTCTGATGTATGTGTCGTCGTCAGCAGCACACATCCTGATGTTTTCAGAACTTCCGCTCGTCAAATACTTTTTTTATCTCCTACTCCATTTTTTTGACGAGTTTTTTTGTTCCTCTTTCGAGAGGTTATAAAATTTACAATTCCCGCATGTAGTTATGTCATCCTCTTCTTCTCATAATCTGTTCTGACCGGAACTGTCAACTTGACGCTGGTACTCAAGTGCCAGATCATCACACCATTCAGTAATCCATTTTCCGGCAGGTATACGGTCCCGCCCAACAAAACACCCACGACCACGCGACCGTCCAGACCTCCGCGCCCATTCATGATAGATTCATGCGGTCAACATCTTTGAGAAAGACTGAGCAACTCTTTCCGTTCCTCTTCCAATCTCTCTTCTACCTCGTCCGGGTGGGCGGCTGGGATTATACCTTCACTCATAGCAAGCATAAATGCAAATTGTACATCCTCCATCGATGCTTGGGCATATGATTCAAACTGAACTTTGGCATCTTCTAAATATCTATTAGATAGTATTTTATCCCCTAAGTATTGATAACACAATGCAATAAGAACCGACGTCGCACATGCCCCCTTATACCCACTTATACGTGCAGAGAATAATGGGTCTATAAGTCCTAAAAACCTACATGTAGTCCGTCCTATAAAAATTTCACGTGCTTCGCGTAACGAGGTAATCGCACTTTCAGCTTCCCTATAAGGTTCTGCGCTTCCTCTAAGATCTTCCAATGCTCTGATGGCGGCATTATAGTGGTTATCTCCTATCTCCTGAAGTACCTGTGACATTTCACCACCATCAACAAATGAACGTATTAGAATGAGGTTCCCTATAATAGCTTTAGCTGCTCCCAACACTATGCTAAGCTCCATGGTCTCGTTCCTGAATTTCTACTTCGTTTCATCTTAGAGGAAGTCACCAAACCGCTCACTTGGATATAAAGCCCGTACATCGCGTTTTCGCATTCGGTTTGGCTACGTCGATGCTTCGCATGTAATCAGCCAATAGCATATCCATACATTGATAGTTAGCAGAATTCTCCTCGTCTCATACTATCATTAATACTACATCGAAACTCATCCCATAAATAACCTCCCAGTAAGTCGGACTGTTAGCACTATGATGGCATGACAGCCCTTTCTGACCAGCAGCATAAAATAGTAATACGAACCACATTGACACACAATG
>JAYELB010000325.1:0-1598 GCA_034717055.1 Methanobacteriota archaeon | reverse complement strand
GGCATGGGCTACATCAGGGAGGACGGGTTTAGGGCCATACTGCATCACGATGCCATCAGAAAACTCCCGATGATACTCGAAACTCCGGTTGATTCTCGGAGGGATGATGTAGGGAACATACGGATGGCGCGGATGCTTGCAGAGGGGTGAGGCGAGTGGAAATTACAGATGTACTGAATGCAGTCCAATCAGGTAGGATCCGTATCACCGATCATGCCGATGAAGAGGCGCGAAGTGATAGGGTTTCGTACGATGAGATATTTTCATCGGCACTCACAGGTACGATTATCGAGGATTATCCTGACGATAAACCATATCCAAGTTGTTTAATAGCGGGGAACACATTTAAGGGGGTGCCGGTTCATAGTGTATGGGCGTATAACAAAGAAACAAGATGGGCAGTACTGGTTACGGTATACCGACCAGACCCTGCTAGATGGATAAACTGGAAAAGGAGGATACGATGAAACAGACAAAAAAGCCGTTTGATAGGTGTCCGGTTTGTGGTGGGGAAATTGTGGAAAAAGATGTCGAAAAACTACTGCGAGGCGGTGTCAACACTGCGGTGGTGAAAGTCCATGCTGATGTTTGCCTGCACTGTGGGGAACGTCTCTATTCGCAGGAAACGGTCAGGCGCTTTGAAAGGATACGTGAAAAGTTAGAACGAAGAGAAGTAGCCGACTTTGAACTTGTGGGGCAATCCTTTCAGGTAGGTGTATCTTGTTAATGGTTTGTCGGCACAATAACACGATCGTTGAAATACCAGCATTGGTCTACGAAGAGTTATATTAACACTTCTCAAGTCTGGCCGTACCCATGAACCCTGACATTGATGAGATCGTCTGGATCCTGAAAGACCAGAATACAAAATTCGCGGCCTCCGCTATCACGAAAGTAGCAGGAGAACGCAATCCGTTCCTTGTTCTAATCTCGTGCCTCTTGAGCCTCAGAACGAAGGATGCCGTTACCTCTGCCGCTTCAAATCGCCTCTTCTCTCTTGCTAAAACGCCTGAAGAGATGCTACAGTTAAGCACCACCGGTATAGAGAACGCGATCTATCCGGTAGGATTCTACCGGAGAAAATCCGTGCAGATCCGGGAAATATCTAAAACCCTGATCGAAGAGAATGATTCAAAGGTTCCTGACGAGATCGATGATCTTCTGAAGCTTAAGGGCGTTGGCAGGAAGACTGCGAACATCGTGGTTACCCACGGGTTTGGAAAACCCGGAATCGCTGTGGATACGCATGTGCACAGAATCTCGAACCGGCTCGGGCTTGTCCTGACAAAGACGCCGGATCAAACCGAGTTTGAACTGAGGAGAATCTTGCCGAAGGAGTACTGGCGGGATTTCAACGATCTGCTCGTAGTTCACGGGCAGAATGTCTGTACGCCGATCAGCCCGAGGTGCAGCGAGTGTCCGATCAACGGGTATTGCGAGAAGGTTGGTGTTTTGAGGTCGAGGTAAGGGGGCACGGCTTTCTCATAAAACCCAAGACCTCACAAAGTTCACTCCACTGGTCGTGACACGACTCGTCAAGACCTTTCTCTAAAATTCTCCAGAACATCCCAAAAACATCTCCGCCGACACCATTCCAT
>JAYELB010000324.1:0-9043 GCA_034717055.1 Methanobacteriota archaeon | reverse complement strand
CCGGGTCAAAAACACGCCATTCCACTATGTCCCGAATTTATCACCCCTCAAGATGGTTATGAGAAGCAAGATTCTGAAATTGCCGCTGCTAAACGCTGGATTTGCAAATACGCAGGTAAATACGTAGTAAGATTGATTACTATTTTAGGAGATGATCTATATTCCAGACAGCCATTCTGCGAAGAGCTCCTGAAACTTGGATTCCATTTTATACTCGTTTGCAAGCAGGAATCGCATAAAACACTTTATAAATGGGTAGATTTGTTGGAATCGATGGGTGATCTGCATGTATTCACTAAAAAGGTACGGAATGGGCGAAAGACTGAATTCCATACATATCGATATGCTAATAAGCTCCCTATTCGTGACATGGATGACGCTTTAATGGTAAATTGGTGTGAATTGACTATCCGCGATGAGGGCGGGAAAATTCTCTACAAGAATGCATTTATAACTGACCATATGATAACAACGAGTAATGTAGCATCCATCACGCGTTCGGGAAGAGCTCGATGGAAAATAGAGAATGAGAACAATAACACCCTTAAAACAAAAGGCTATAATTTAGAGCACAACTACGGTCACGGGGATGAAAATCTGTCAACGCTGCTTGCGACGCTCAATATACTGGCTTTTTTGATTCACACGCTTATGGAATTCACCGATGAGAAATATCGTCTGCTTCGCGCCGAATTACCGACGCGCAAAACGTTTTTCGACGATGTCCGGGCTCTGACACGCTATATGTGTTTTGGAAGCTGGAATAATATGATGGATTTCATGCTAAAAGGTCTTGAGATTGATATGCCCCCTAATTCGGGATGATCGTTGGATTCCAATTGATTTGCTATTCCAATTAACTTTTGTTTTGTATAATTTCAGTAGATACGAGCTTAATTTTGCGTATTACTCTGAAAAATCAGTTGATTTGGATTGTAGTTGGTCTGATCGTGGATAAGATTGTGGCTGGTGATGCGTTTCGAAAGCAAAAATTTGAGTGAGTGATCACGACAGTTTGAGTGGGTCGGAGGCATAATTAGAATTGCTGAGCTATCCCAGTTGCATCTGGATCGAGTCAGGCCTCATGCCCATAAGCGACTGCAGCCGGAGGTCGTCGCTTAACACGTGGTAGATGTTATCCTGAGGCGTGTCAAGCGTTATCTCCTTAGTCACGCCGTACCTTCCGCGGTTTACAACGATCGCATTTACGATCCCGAGCATATCGAGTTCGCTGATCAGTTCGGTGATCCGCCGCTGTGTCAGCACGTCGATGTCGATCATGCCGCACATGCGCCTGTAGATCTGGTAGACCTCACCGGTGGACATTATCCGCCTGCCAGATCGCCGGATCAATTCGGGAGCTTTGTCAAGGACCATGATGCTGTAGAGAACCAGTTTCGACTGGGTCGGAAGCGTCTTTATGACCTCTGCGACACGATCGAACTCGATCTTGGACTGCGCTCTCCTGACATGTATCTCCTGCACACCCTGCACTCTTTCACGTTCTGCAAGTTCGGCAGATATCCGTAGCAGGTCCAGGGCTCTGCGCGCGTCGCCATTCTCCCTCGCTGCAAGGGCCGCGCAGAGTGAGATCACATCTTTATCGATCACGCCGCCCTGAAATGCCATATCGGCACGCTGCTGCAGGACATCCGCGAGTTGATCCGCGTTGTATGGCGGGAAGATGAGTTCCTCCTCCCCAAGAGAACTCCGGACTCTCGGATCGAGAAATTCCGTGAACTTCAGGTCATTTGAAATCCCTATAAGACTGACTTTGGCATTTTCAAGCATAGAATTGATTCGTGATAGATTGTACAGCACATCGTCGCCTTTTTTTATCAGTTTATCAACCTCATCCAGAATAATGACCACGACTCGTTTCTTGGAATCAATAGCGCTTTTAAATTCCGTAAATACCTGATCGGTGGGCCAGCCCGTCATCGGGATTCTTTTACCGAAATGCCGTGCAAGTTCGGCGAGCAGACGGTACTGGGTATCGATAACACCACAATTATTGTATATAACCTCACAGGGGATTCCACGCTCATCACCGGCTTTCTCGATCTCTTTTCCGACGTGCGTAGTAACCGCGGTCTTGCCGGTTCCGGTCTTGCCATAGATCAAGATGTTTGAGGGCGTATCGCCACGTAAAGCTACGATCAATATCTTAAGAAGAGCATCTACCTCATTATCTCGATGTGGGAGATAATCCGGGACATACGTGGAACGGAGCACGTCCCTGTTCTTAAATATCGGTTTCGATTCTAGTAATTCATTAATAGCGTCTGCTATGGGTGTTTTTTTCAATAAGCTCCCTCCCTGCCGAAAGGTTCGATACCTACCTTCGGGTACACCTTCTTAAGGATTGTGGATGTCTGATTTTATTTAAATAAAGTGAAAACTAAGGCGAGAGCCGTTTTCGATCACGGGGGAATAGTACGGCATCACGGATGTTTTCGATATGCAACATGGTCATGACCAGCCGCTCTGCCCCAAGACCCCATCCGGCATGCGGCGGCATCCCGTACCGAAACGCCTTCAAATAAAAATCAAAACCGTCCGGATTAAGTCCGTGCATCTCGATCATCTCACGAAGAAGTTTAAGCGAATGTATGCGCTGTGAGCCCGATGCAAGTTCCATTCTCGGATGCATGAGATCGAACGATTTGCTGTATTTTGGCTTATCCTCGTATGGATGAGTGTAATACGGCTTAATTTCAGTAGGCCAATCAGTGAGGAAGTAATGCTCACCGACAGCGTTTCCTATCGCGCGTTCGGCAGCCGTACCAAAGTCCTCACCCCACGCAATGGGATATCCTTCGGAAAGCACGATCTCGAGCGCTTCATCATAACTCACCCGCCTAAACGGAAGTTTCGGCACTGAAAGTTCGATTCCGAGTTCTTCCAGTTGCGGAACACAGTCAATGGATACCTGCGCATACACCTCGTGGACCAAACGTTCAAGAACCCCCATCACGTCGTGATGATCCATGAAACTCGCCTCGATATCGATTGAAGTAGCCTCGTTCAGGTGTCGCAGTGTGTCATGCTCCTCTGCCCGGAAGATTGCACCGACCTCATAGACCCGGTCAAAGCCCGCGGACATCATGATCTGCTTGTACAGCTGCGGACTCTGATTTAAGAATGCCTCCCTGTTAAAGTAAGTTATTGGAAATAATGCCGTGCCGCCTTCGGTTGCAGCCGCAACCACCTTTGGCGTGTGAATCTCGATGAATCCTTCATTTTCAAGGAAGCTGCGCACTGCCTTTAAGGCGTGGTGGCGGATCACAAATGTATCGAACGTCTTCCTACGCCTGAGATCGATAAATCTCGAATCAAGCCTGGTATCGATATCTGCATCGACCTTTCCAGTGATATCCATCGGTAGCGGAGAATCCGACTCAGAAAGCACGCTTAGCGTCTGCGGGATTATCTCATACCCGCGTGGGGCTTTATCTTCCCTCTTCACAGTTCCGGTCACTGTGAGCACGGACTCCCGGATCAGCCGTCTGGCAGACTCGAAGAGCTCGGAATCGGTCTTCTTCTTGACCATCGTGAGCTGCATGAACCCGCCCCGGTCCCGCAGTATAAGGAAGTAGATTCCTCCAAGGTCGCGCATCTCGTGTATCCAGCCCGCGACCGTTACGGTGTCGCCACTCATCTCAGGCGTGATATCGGATGCATAATGAGTTCGCATAATGTCCATAATGGGTGTAAATGCGAGGGTATTTGTGTTATATGTTTTGGTGACTTTTAAAATACAAAGCCGCGAGCTTGCAGAGACTATGCAGAGAGTTGTGAGGGAGTGTTCTTACAAAGAAGGAAATATTTATTAACTACCTTCCCCCTATTACTACTTTGTCAGACTAACCACCCATTCAGGCGCCTGATATTGGTTTTGTTTTCCAAACGGTTTGAGGTCATGCCACCGCCCGCGGTTGATTTGTCTGTAATTTGACAAAGTAGGACTATACAGGGTAAGGATAAGAACTGAGGCTATGAAGAATTGTGGCTGGAAGCGGGTCTGGTGATAACAGGAGATCTCGAAGAAGAGGAAGGAATTTCATGCGGGAAGGTATCATATAAGCCACTGTGGAAGTGGTTGTTGGACTAAAACAGTCTCGTTTCAGTTCCACTCCAGCAAACTCCACTAACACTTGACCGCCAAAGACGTGATATGTTGTTAGTCTATCTTCGCAGCCATCACCGCATCGCAGTCGCCCGTGATCGTTATGATCGTAAGATCCAGGTCGCCCTGGTTGAATGCCACAGCACACTCGAGATTATCGGTCACATTCGCTGCAAGTTCGTTTGCACGAGCGGTTGTATTCTCGCTGATGCCGATACATGTAATGGTGCGCTCGCACATATCACCTACGGGATATACCGCAGAATAATACTGATCTGCAATTAGGGAGTACATGCTCACTTCCTGATATGGCGCATCAAGATCCACGTTCTCGAGCAATTTAATGAAATAAGGGTATGCGTTTGGGGCAGTCGCATTATCGATCACATCGACCGTCGCCTCGACCTTGCTGCGCGGACCGAGGATGCAGGGATCGCCCAAGATGTTACACACGTCCTTGTTTCGGATAAGCACCAGATAACCATCGTACTTGGATGGTGCGACAATGGAGGACCCAAGTACCAACTTTCTCGGATACAGCGTGTGTAATCCCATCTGGCTACCGTCCCCGAATATGGCCGCGTAGGAGTCGGTGACGTTTGTGCCGTAGAACCCCTGCGGGACGATCTGTTCCGCAAGTGACGTCCCTTCCAGATCTTCGGCATGGATGTACTGTGCCATAAGCACACCCGGCGGGCTCGCATTAAGTCCGTCCGCTACCGAATAAAGCGGGTGATCAACGAGTTTTCCAAAGTTGTTTAGTGGTATGCGATTGTCACTGTCGGAATTCTGTGCGGGTTGGGCTGTATCATCAGGTTCATTATCCCCCCAAAAAAGAGGCGTCAGTGGAGCCAGCACCATCATGAGCATCATTAGCCCGGCAAGCACTAGTATAATAAGGGTAGAAGTCTTGTATTTTGCCATGTTAAACCAGTATTGGCAGCAGGTGTTATTAATCTTATCAGGGCATTAGCTTAACGGCGCCTTACTTTTCATGCCCTTCATAACCTCATCCATCCGATCTACGATCGCCTCAAACGATCTGGCAGTGGCTGAATTAATCTCCAGCACAAAGGGAATTCCACTGTCGCCAGATCTTACAACCAGCGGATCGAGCGGCACGCTTCCGAGAAACGGCACGCCCATCTCCTTAGCAACGCGTTCTCCGCCGCCTTTCCCGAATAGATCGATCTCGCAACCACAGTGCGGGCAGACAAAGCCGCTCATGTTCTCGATGATCCCGATGACCGGAATCTCCAGATACCGTGCCATGTTTATCGCCTTCCTTGTATCGAGGAGTGCAACATCCTGAGGCGTGGTGACGATGATTACACCATCGACATCCATAAGCTCTGCAATACTCATCGGTTCGTCGCCGGTTCCGGGAGGGAGATCAATTAACAGGTAGTCGAGCGCGCCCATCCAGTCCCATCGAATCCCCTCTGCGAACTGCCGTATAAAGTCCGTTCTGAGCTGACCGTGCCACGGTACAGCAGCGTCCTTTTCGATCATAAAAGCCATCGACATGACAGAAAGCCCGTGATCGCAACCCAAAGGAAGGTACACCGGTATCAGGAGCTCTTCGTCTGCCGATGGGAGTTCATCCTCGATATGTAGCATCTTTGGTATGTTGGGTCCTGTGATGTCTGCATCGAGCAATCCGGTATTCTTCCGGTTCTCTACCAGCCTGAGCGCAAGATTGACCGCGACTGTGGTCTTGCCAACGCCGCCCTTGCCGCTCATGATCATGATCCGGTGTCGTATCGGGTCTGTTTCAGTCATTGTGGTATGATCTTGGCTCTCACTAAATTAATCTTTCATCAATCACTCCTCGGGTATCGCACGCGCACCCATAACATAGCTCATCACAATTCTCTGTTATCCCATCAATATCCTTTTCACTGTGCTTTCGGCGATGTTAGCGCATTCGGACACATGCTGGAGGGTAATTGCAACGGAAGTACATTCCACCTCACGTAAAAGACATCATCCATAATGTTGGTCTCTTCATTTCGATGGCGTGGGCTGTATGATTTACCGATGCTTGGAATCAGAACCGATATGAAAATCGCTGAACATAGCAGGGAGTACTAAAACGTGTCGAAAGTGTTAAAAGGAGTAATTATGATATTGATCGAGGTGCTGAAGGCTGTGTTTGAGCGGTATAAAAGATATTCTTGAGATGACCGGCGCAGCAGCCGAAATTTCAAAAAAAGATAGAAAGGATCCGGAAGATATAAGGAAAAGCATAGGGCAGTGCATGTTGCCTTCACAGATAGAAAAGCTCTGAGGGAATGATGATGCACTTGAGGCCATCCATAAACATGGTCAATATATATTAAATGAACTGAATAAGTTAAGAAGGAGGCGTGATCGATGAAGATATTCAACAAAAACTCAATTCGCCAGAGAATAAACATTTTTTTGTTATTAGCGCTGTACATGGGGTTATGTTTTGAAGCGGCTGCGTTAGACGTGATGGAATTAGGAGAATCTCATGAGTTAGATAAAGGATATTCGATTAAGGTCGACAATGTGGAGGGGGACAAAGCGTTGTTTGTATTATATAAAGAAGAGAGGTGGGTTGATGAGGCAAATGTAATCAGCGGTGATCGATTTAGTCTTGACGATGGAAAAAATTTTTATTTTGAAGCCACACTGGATTCCATATTTCGCAGGGAGGATATGAATATGGTTGAGCTTACTGATTACCACTGGGAGTGGAAGTTGATGATGGAATTAGGAGAATCTCATAAGTTAGATGAAGGATATTCGATTAAGGTCGACAATGTGGAGGGGGACAAAGCGTTGTTTGTATTATATAAAGAAGAGAAGTGGGTTGATGAGGCACATGTAATCAGCGGTGATCGATTTAGTCTTGACGATGGAAAAATTTTTCATTTTGAAGCCACTTTCGATTGGATTCTATACAGGGAGGATACAAATATGGTTGAGCTTACTGATTACTACTGGGAGTTGAGACCAGATCCATCGGTCACAATATCACACATAATCCTCATTCTCAGTTCTGTTACGATTGTGCTTATTTCCACCATATTCATAAGAAACCGTCTGAAAAACAGAAGAGATCTCCAAAAAACAGAAGGATATAAGGAAAAAATGCATGAGTGGGAAAAGGAGGGGTATGATATATCTGAGCTTAAGGAGGTGTTAGGAGATGAAAAACGATTTTAATTTGATTAAGAAGAAGTTTAGCGAATTTGAAAAGAAGATTGAAACTTTGAAAAGGCTTGAAAAGGAACTCAGTTCGATATATTCGAGAGGTTTTGAATCTGATGTTGAATCACTAAAGATACAATTAAAAAGCCCTGATAAAATTTTTGAGATAGGAAAAGGAATTGAGGAATTGAAAAGAAAAATAGATGAGAAAAGCGTAGAACCTGCAGATGAAGTGGTATCAGAAACTGCTTATGGTGTGGTCATCGGTATTGCTAAATATGAAGATGATGACATTCCAGCCTTAAAATACGCTAAAGAGGATGCTCTCGAGATTTACAATATCCTGACAGATCCAAACTATGGAAACTTTCCCAAGGAAAACGTAATGCTTTTACTTGATGAGCAGGCAACACTGACCGAAATAAAATCTGCGATGGGGACATTTCTTGCGCGAGCAGCTGGAAAGGAAGATATGGTCTGCATTTACTTCGCGGGACACGGCTCTCCTGAAATCGACCCGACTGGAAAGGCAGATGATAATTTAGAGAAGTTTATTGTTCCATACGATGCTAAAAAAGACGACCTTTTTAGTTCCGGGCTTTCAATGGATGCAGTTAGTAAGATATTAGATGAAAGAATTGAATCAAAAAGAGCTGTTTTCTTTATTGATAGTTGTTACAGCGGTAAAGCAGGTGGTCGAACCTTTTCAAGACCTGATGTCGTAGCTCGTAATATTACGGTGTCTGAAACGTTTCTCGATCAGCTTTCCGGTGAAGGGAGAGTTATAATCACAGCAAGCAAACCAGAAGAACTATCGTTTGAGACTGATGAACTTAAACACGGAATTTTCACCTACTACCTGGCAGAGGGGCTGAAAGGAAAGGCGGATACCAATAAAGATGGTTTTGTAACGGTGGACGAACTGTATAGCTATGTGTCTAAACAAGTGACAAGAGAAGCTCGTTTGCTCGGAGTAGGTCAACACCCGGTTAAAAAGGGCATGGTAGTAGGCGAGATCTCACTGACACGGTGTGAAACCAAAGAGATGGCGCTCGCAAATGGGTTAAACTCTGAAGCCCATAAGTTGTTTAAGGAAGGAAAATATGGGGATGCGCGTGAAATGTGGAACGAAGTTTTGAAGATTGATAGTACAAATACAGAAGCACTGGCTGGTATTGAAGAATCGAAAAAGATGATCGAAGAGATGGAAGCGATCATCAGAGAAAAACAAAGAAGACTGCTAGACCTGCATAACACAGGACTGCCGGCTAAAGAATATGATGAAGCAATGATTCTGCTAAAAAAGAATCCCAAAACTTATACGGAGCTTGAGCTAGATATAGTTGAATATATAGAAAAATTGTTAAAAGAAGATATTAGTATTGATGTATATATTGATACTCTAAAATTGGTAAAAGAAAATTATAAGCAAAATAAATAAGTTCCAAAGATAAAATCAAGAACGAATCGGGATGAAAAGAGTGTGTGTGCACTGATTGTTGGTATAGCTACGTATAAAGATCCTAAAGTGCCGAAGTTAAATTGTACTACGCACGATGCCCGGGCGATTTTTGATTTGCTGGTAGATCCGGATATGGCTGGGTTTAAGAAGAAGAACGTAAAAATTTTTCTGGTTGTCAAGTAGGGGCCATAGCGCACCTTTTGTTTGGGGCAATGACCCCGAGGTTACTATGAGCCCCCTCACAGAACCGGACTTGAAGATTTCCGAGACTT
>JAYELB010000323.1:0-9092 GCA_034717055.1 Methanobacteriota archaeon | reverse complement strand
GAAGATGCCATCAAGCAGATACAGCGCCTTAACTCTCCCGAATTAATCGCCAACAACGAAGCGTTTCATCGAATGCTGACAGAAGGCATCAAAGTTACCTATCGAAAAGACGGAGCCGACAGGGGCGATCTGGTCTGGCTGATAGATTTTAAAAATCCCGAAAATAATGAATTTCTCGTAACCAACCAGTTCACAGTCACAGAAAACGAGGTGAACAAGCGCCCCGACGTAATCCTCTTTGTAAACGGCTTGCCCCTGATTGTTATCGAACTTAAGAATCCCGCTGACGAGAACGCAACCATAAAATCTGCATTCAAACAGTTGCAGACCTACAAACAGGCAATACCCAGCCTCTTTACTTACAATGGATTCATGGTAATCTCTGATGGTCTGGAGGCAAAGGCAGGTGCCCTTTCCGCCGGTTTCAGCCGCTTCATGGCATGGAAGTCATCTGACGGCAAAACCGAAGCGTCGCATCTAACAGGGCAAATGGAAACGCTGATCAACGGGATGTTGAGCGAACGAACCCTCTTAGACCTTATCCGACATTTTACCGTCTTTGACAAATCGAAAAAGGAAGACAGAAAAACGGGTGTTGCATCAATCCGGACCACTAAAAAATTGGCTGCGTATCACCAATATTACGCTGTGAATAAAGCCGTAGAATCCACCTTGCGGGCATCAGGTTATTTAGTAAACAAAAACGGAACATTCCATGGTTCTCCGGTGACAGAACCTCCCGAAAGCTACGGTCTAACCAGTGTAGGTGCCCAACCTGCTGGAGACTGCAAAGGCGGAGTTGTATGGCATACGCAAGGAAGCGGCAAATCCTTGTCGATGGTGTTCTTCACCGGTAAAATCGTTCTCGTCCTGGACAATCCAACCATCCTGGTAATCACAGACAGAAACGACCTGGACGACCAGCTGTTTGATACCTTTGCCGCGTCAAAGCAACTTCTCAGGCAGGACCCTGTCCAGGCGAAGAGCAGAGAGCACTTGAAAGAACTGCTGAACGTCGCATCTGGCGGAGTTGTATTTACCACCATACAGAAGTTCCAGCCCGAAGAAGGGAATGTTTACCCGAAACTATCAGACAGGCGAAACATCATTGTAATTGCCGATGAAGCCCACCGGACGCAGTACGGATTCAAGGCAAAAACCATCGATGCAAAAGATGAGCAGGGAAACGTAATCGGAAAAAAGATCGTTTACGGCTTTGCGAAATATACACGCGATGCCCTGCCGGGTGCGACTTATCTCGGCTTCACCGGCACACCCATCGAAAAAACAGACGTGAACACGCCCGCTGTTTTTGGCAATTATGTCGATGTTTACGACATCTCCCAGGCGGTGGAGGATGGCGCAACTGTGAGAATCTATTATGAGAGTAGATTAGCAAAAATCGTTCTCAGTAAGGAAGGCAAAAAACTGGTGGCAGAACTGGACGAGGAATTAGAAAAAGAAGACCTTGCAGAGACACAAAAAGCCAAGGCGAAATGGACCCAGCTTGAAGCTTTGATTGGCAGCGAAGACCGGATAAGACAGGTTGCAGAGGATATTGTAACCCATTTTGAGCAGCGCCAGGAAGTGTTTGAGGGAAAAGGAATGATCGTTGCAATGTCAAGACGGATAGCAGCCAACCTGTATGACGAAATTATTAAAATCAAACCTGGGTGGCACAACGACGACCTTAAAAAGGGCGTTATCAAGGTGGTAATGACATCTGCATCTTCGGATGGTCCAAAGATCTCAAAACATCATACCACCAAAGATCAGAGGCGGGCTCTTGCAGAAAGAATGAAGGACACGGAAGATGAATTAAAATTGGTGATTGTGCGGGATATGTGGCTTACTGGTTTTGATGTTCCTTCGCTGCATACGATGTATATTGATAAACCCATGAAAGGTCATACGCTTATGCAAGCAATTGCCAGGGTGAACAGGGTCTATAAAGATAAGCCCGGTGGCTTAGTGGTTGATTATCTCGGAATCGCCTCTGATCTGAAAGAAGCCCTATCATTCTATTCTGACAGCGGAGGAAAAGGCGATCCTGCAGTTCTTCAGGAACGAGCGGTTCAGTTGATGCTTGAGAAACTTGAAATTGTTTCCCAGATGTTTCATGGATTTCCATACAAACATTATTTTGCCGCGGATACATCAACAAAGCTATCAATAATACTCGCTGCAGAGGATCATATCATTGGCATTGAAAACGGGAAGAAACGGTATATTAACGAAGTGACCGCATTATCACAAGCGTTCTCTATAGCCATTCCGCACGAGCAGGCAATGGCTGCAAAGGACGAAGTCTCGTTCTACCAGGCGATAAAAGCCAGACTAGTAAAATTTGAAAGCACTGGAACAGGTAAAACCGACGAAGAAATTGAAACCGCAATCAGGCAAGTTATCGATAAAGCCCTTGTTACGGAACAAGTAATAGACATTTTCGATGCTGCGGGCATTAAGAAACCGGATATTTCCATTCTATCAGAAGATTTCCTTTTAGAAGTCCAAAACATGGAACATAAAAATATTGCTCTGGAAGTTCTTAAAAAGTTGCTCAACGATGGAATAAAAGCCAGAATGAAAAAGAACATGGTTCAAAGCAGATCGTTAATGGAAATGCTGGAAGATTCCATCAAGAAATATCATAATAAGGTTGTTACAGCAGCAGAGGTTATTGAAGAACTGATCGAGCTTGGTAAAGAGATAAAGAGGATGGACAAAGAGCCACAGGAGATGGGGTTGTCAGAATTTGAATACGCTTTTTATACGGCAATTGCAGATAATGATAGTGCAAGAGAATTGATGCAAAAAGAGAAGTTACGGGAATTGGCTGTTGTTTTATTTGAGAAGGTGAAACAAAACGCATCAATAGACTGGACGATAAAAGAAAGCGTCAGGGCAAAATTAAAAGTAATTGTAAAACGGACTTTAAGGCAATATGGTTATCCGCCTGATATGCAGGCACTCGCAACAGAAACAGTATTAAAACAGGCGGAATTAATAGCAGATGAAATAATAAAGAGGGGGTGATACGATTAAAATCAAGGCATTTTTATTCGAAGAAATGCGAATACTACAGGGTCAAAAGAATGGTGGGTAAAACCATCGGCATGTCACATAACAGGCGGGTATCTGGCTACGCACCCTTGGTTATCCGCCCAAATTCTCACCTGTCGTCTCTAACTCCAGATACCCACCGGGTGTTACATGAAATTCTGAACCCCGCTCTAAAAGGTGAAACTCGTGGATAAGAAGATAAGACAATTGATCACACGCATAAAGAACCATCTAATACAGCTGAATGGTGAAAAGATTAAGAAAGTTATACTCTACGACTCTTACGCAAGAGGCGAAGCTACAAAAGATTCTAATATTGGCGTATTGGTTGTGGTTGATGACTCTCTTGACCCTTCTGAAGTGAGAAAGAGTCTCAGCGACATTATTTTTCGATATTCTTCTCGAAAATGGAGAACTGATTTCCGCTGTAGCAGTGCCTGAAAGTTTCTTTGTGAGTTATAATTCTCCTTTTCTGTTGAACGTGAAAGAAGGGGGTGATAGCTTGAAGGAAATAACTGACTTCATGGAAAAGGCGGAGAAGTTTTTAAAAACCACAGAAACTATGGAAGCTGGGGGATCATGGCAGGTATCCGGGTGATGGAAGCCGAGTCAGAAGGGTTGCGGGAGAAGATTATTGGAGGCGGCGATGAAGACTGAAGGCAGCCGTCCCAAGCAACTCGGCGGTGAGATCACCCTATACCAGACAGAGGACGGCCGGATCCGGAGTCAGATGCGGATGGATGATGAAACATAGGGAGTCTTTTTAATTTCTTCTGGTCGGTTGAAAAACATGATGGTAATCTTGCAAACATTGGTACGACTGGGGTAGTTGAATCGGTGAAATAGGTGTTAATCTGTGGCTAAAAGTTTTATTTTCCACATATTAACACAGATTACGCAGATTAACGGTGTGACTGACTTTTAAGGTCGATAGTGTCCCATTCTAGCAGTTGTGCCCATATAAGACAACCCGGTGTAACCATAAAATAATAAAAAGTCTCAACATAGGATAGAACCGCGCACACTCTTTATCATCCGGGTCTGCGAAATTAACGAAACCTGGAAGACCACCCAGGCAGTTTATAGATTTTGCCGACGGGACTTTGGTCGATTCTGAAAAGAGCAGTCGAGTATACGGAGAACGACCCTCCGCCATCCATGGAAGAACGCAAAAACGCTTGCAGGGAGTTTCAGAAAGAGATGAAGGCATTTCTAAATAGGAAATGGACCGATGATGACGCCGTACGAAGCTCCAAGGAACTCCGAAAGCGACTGGACATGGTATTCACGTTCATGGATCATGAGGGTGTGCCCTGGCACGACAACGATGCAGAACGAGCTATCCGCCAGGGCGTACTCCATCGCAAGATCAGCGGTGGCAGGAGGACGTGGACCGGCGCTGAAGTGTTCGAAGTGATCTTAAGCACCTACGAGACGGCGAAGAAGCGGGGATCTAGATTTATCGAAATGGTCCGGGCGAAGTTCGATCCGCCTGCTGGAGCGGGGGGTTGTGGGGCGGGGGCTTCCTAAAGGTGAGTAGTTACACTAATCTCAGGCACGCCCATAAGTCCCAATCACATAGTTGGAGATACGCTGTTTCCAGAGGCTTTTGATCAGACGCTCAATTGCCACCCCAATTTGAATAGTGTTCTTGGAGATGGCATTTACAGGTGTCGGTGGATCACTAATCTGGTTTCGGAAACTAACGCCACGCCATACTTTATACCCCGCAGCAACGCGACTTTCAAACGCATTTGGGATCTTGGGTGGTACGATATGCTTTGTTCACTCTGGGAAGAGCCTTATGAGTGGTTATAAAATTAGCATATGCGTTTAATCTCGGAAACGGTCAATTCAATGGTGAAATTCAGATTTGGCGAAACCGCTCGAGGAGACGTCTTGAATCACGGAAGAAGACTGAGACGCGGCTCTGAGCTTGTGGGGTACCTGGAGATCTTGAGTGATGTAGTGCCACACTGGAGGGGATATGCATGAATTTCGTCCCAAAGCCATGCCCCTCGAAAGGTTAATATGCACCCGGTAACAATAGCATGAAGCACAACCACCGGATGCTCCGATAGTGTAGCTCGGCCAATCATGCGGGGCTCTCAATCCCGCGACTCGGGTTCAAATCCCGGTCGGAGCATGGTGGAAACCTTTAATATCAACAGAACATACTTACATACAAACCAAATAGGAGGAAAATATGGCAGCAGAAAAGCCACACATGAATCTGGCAGTCATCGGACATATCGATCATGGAAAATCGACACTTGTCGGGCGATTGCTGTATGAGACCGGAACCATACCAGCGCATGTCATTGAGAAGTACAAGGCAGAAGCAGAAGAGAAAGGAAAAGGATCATTCGCTTTTGCATGGGTTATGGATTCACTGAAAGAAGAGCGAGAGCGGGGTATCACGATCGACATCGCACATAAAAGGTTCGATACCGCTAAATACTACTACACTATCGTGGATTGTCCGGGTCATAGGGACTTTGTCAAGAACATGATCACCGGTGCATCTCAGGCAGATGCCGCGATTCTGACCGTAGACGCAAAGGACGGGGTAATGGAACAGACCAAGGAACACGTATTCCTGGCGACAACACTCGGAATCAACCAGCTGATCATCGCAGTCAACAAGATGGATAGTGTTGATTACAGCGAGGATCGCTATAGTGAGGTGAAGGAAGATGTCAGCAGCCTTTTAAAGATGGTCGGGTACAAGCTAGACGGCGTAAACTTCATACCAACTTCCGCGCTCTTCGGTGCAAACATAGCCGAACATAGCAAAGATACGCCATGGTACACGGGACCGACCATTCTCGATGGTCTTGACCTGTTTGTAGCACCTGAGAAGCCGACAGGTCTGCCACTGCGCATTCCTGTGCAGGATGCGTACACGATCTCCGGTATCGGAACCGTTCCTGTCGGACGTGTCGAGACAGGAGTCATGAAACCCGGAGACAAGGTATCATTCATGCCAAGCGGCGCATCAGGCGAGGTAAAATCGATCGAGATGCACCACGAGGAGATTCCGGAGGCGCTTCCTGGCGATAACATCGGATTCAATGTCCGTGGTGTCGGCAAGAAAGACGTGAGACGTGGCGACGTTGTCGGTCCTGCAAGCAATCCGCCAACGGTTGCTGATGAGTTTACAGCACAGATCGTGGTGCTCCAGCATCCGTCTGCGATAACGGCGGGGTACACACCAGTCTTCCACTGCCACACGGCACAGACCGCATGTACGTTCATGTCACTTGATAAGAAACTCGATCCGCGTACCGGGCAGGTTGCTGAGGAGAATCCCACATTCATAAAAGCAGGAGATGCAGCTATCGTCACGATCAAACCAACGAGACCTATGGTCATCGAGCCATACAAGGAGATCCCGCAACTAGGGCGATTCGCTATACGCGATATGGGATCGACCATCGCTGCTGGCATGTGCATCAGCGCCAAGAAGCGATGATCGCTTCTTCTATTTTTTTGGAGTCAAATGAGTCATAAAGCCAGAATACGGTTATCAGGCACAAATCCGGTAGAACTGGATGCTGTCTGTGGACAGGTCAGGAGTATAGCAGAGCGGACTGGTATCGAGATCGCAGGTCCGATTCCGCTTCCAACTAAGAGATTGGTTGTCCCGGTTCGGAAGAGTCCGGACGGCGAGGGCACCGAGACATGGGATCACTGGGAGATGCGGGTGCACAAGCGCCTGATCGACCTTGCGGCAGATGAGCGGGCACTGCGCCAGTTGATGCGCATCAACGTCTCTAACAATGTTAATATAGAGATCGTGCTTGAGAATTGATCTTTGGTTGATGCCAAAGGCATGGCACGATCATAACCACGGGATTTGCACCTCGTGGTTCTATACTCATCTTATGCGGCAATGCCCCGCCCTGCTGGCGGTGGCATCGATGCATACTGCATGGATTCTATCACGGTTTGTTTTGATCCGTCACCCGCGTTATGTTTACAGCTCCCGCGTGAACCGAAGTAATATATGGCACGCGGCTCAATCAACAATCTATCCTACTAAACGAGGTTAATCCAAATGATGTTAATCGGAGAAGCACTGATCGGCGAGGCGCCCGAACTTGCGCACGTCGATCTGATAATCGGAGAGAAGACAGGCCCAGTCGGGCAGGCGTTTGCGACCGGGATGACGCAACTATCAGGTGGACACACACCACTCCTATCAGTCATCCGCCCGAACCTGCTCACGAAGCCAGCATGCCTGATCGTTCCAAAGGTCACTGTGAAAAACATGGAACAAGCAGCGCTCATCTTCGGCCCTGCACAGGCGGCTGTTGCAAAGGCGGTTGCTGATGCTGTTGAGGACGGAATCATCCCGGAAGAGCAGGCAGAGGAGCTTGTAATCGTTGCAAGCGTCTTCATCCACCCGGACGCTAAGGATTACAACCGGATCTACAGGTATAACTACGGCGCGACGAAGCTTGCGCTTACGCGTGCGATGGATGGATTTCCCGGAATCGAGACGGTTCTTGACGAGAAGGATCGCGGCGCACATGCAATCATGGGATTCAAAGTCTCGCGTCTGTGGGATCCACCGTATTTGCAGGTCGCTCTCGACAATCCGGATATTGACCAGATACTGCACGTCGTGAAAACGCTTCCTGATAGCGACCACCTGATCCTTGAGGCAGGAACGCCACTTATCAAGCGATACGGCGTGGATGTCATTGCAAGACTCAGGGAAGTAAAGCCGAATGCGTTCATCGTTGCCGACCTGAAGACACTTGATACAGGTAACCTCGAGGCACGCATGGTTGCCGATGCAACCGCTGATGCCGTTGTGATATCTGCGCTCGCACCAATCCCGACGATTGTGAATGCGATTAAGGAGGCACACAAGACAGGGATCTATGCCATCATCGACACACTGAATCTGCCGGATCCGCGGCCATTGTTGCGCGAACTTGGCGAACTTGGAGTTCTTCCTGATGTCGTCGAACTGCATCGTGCGATCGATGCCGAGAAGACCGAGTACCAGTGGGGCAGCATCCCTGAAATCAAGGCACTCTCAAGTAAGATTCTGGTTGCGGTTGCTGGCGGCATCAGGGCAGATACGATACAGGATGCCAAAGGCGCGGGAGCCGATATCCTTGTGGTCGGGCGTGCGATCACGAATTCAAAGGATGTGCGGCAGGCAGCTGAGATGTTCATAGAAGGGCTATCCAAAGAGGAGATCGATCAGTTCAGAGTGATGACCGACTTCTGATTCCATTGTGCGGGCGGACAAAGTGCGAAAGCGTATAAGCGCGCTCCGGATGCGTTCGCCCGCGCATCATTGTAATGGGCGTATATAAATCGACGAAACCAATCCCAATCTCATATATGCTAAAAGTACTCAGTGGATTATGGGATAATAATAAATGACACCGTATCAAAGTGGTGGAGGCAGGAAAATAGGGACATTCTGACTGCAAAGAATTGCATAGACTCTGGTGACTATTATGCAAGTGTTTTCTTCAGCGAGCAGGCTATAGAAAAAGGACTAAAAGCGCTATTATATCAGACAATTTGATGATGCACCTCCAAGAATCCATCATATTGATAAGCTTGCCTCGATGGTAAATGCACCGCTTGAGATTGTGGATGCGACCTTACGAACTGTCAGAAGATTACATGTCTCAAGATACCCGGATGTATCAGATGAATTACCCTTTGAAATATACAATGAAAGTACGGCAGAGATTAAGCTTGTTAGGTCAAAAGAGGTATTAGCATGGGTAAAAACGCAAATGGGTGAAGATGATGATTGATAAGGCGGCGATAGGGGATAAAGTGGTCAGGAGATTCTTGGCTGAAAAGATGGATATTATCGTATCAAAGTTCAATCCGGAGAAGTTGATACTCTTTGGTTCGCATGCAGGGGGAAAGCCGACAGATGAAAGCGATATTGACCTGATAATCGTCTCTGACGTGTTCAATGGACAGAAATTTACTGGCAGAATGGCACAGTTCCTAAAAGAAGTGCGGTTTTCGGAACACATCGACGC
>JAYELB010000322.1:0-2049 GCA_034717055.1 Methanobacteriota archaeon | reverse complement strand
CACAGAAACGGAAATAAACTGCTGCCCAGGTACTGAAAGGGTTATGAGATGCTTGAGCGGTATGAAGGGAAACTTTCTTGTACCGTTCTGAGACGAGGAGAGGCGGGTAACCGCCTCGTCCTTAGTCTGCGATCCATTTTGCCGATTTTATCACGGATGGGCGGAGGGACTGGGGATGCAAATTTTAACGGGTTAGTTTCCGGCAAGCCCAAAGTACACGGAGATTGCGAATTTTGTGGTGAAACGGGTTGGTAGGAACTAGTTTCGAGATGTATTGCCTTAAGTGTACAGGTTATTCGTGCACGGTTACTCGGCATCTTTTCGGTAGTGATCCACTTCGACGGTAGATGTTAGAAAGTCCACCCGCGCCCCACGAAAAGACTTAACCTGTAATAGCGTGTGCAATAACCACGATGCGTGTTTACGAAAACCCCCTCCTGAAACTGAACGTCTCTGTTCATGACAACAAGGTACGACTCAATGCGGAGGGTGCGCTATCCCTGCCTGCAAAACCGATTCTAAAGAAGATAAACCGGGTCTTTGCAGACGAAAAACCGATACGGAGCGATGAAGATGAAATCATCTTCTCGACATGGGTTCCCCCGGTACCAAGCATCCCGTTTGACCGGATGATATCAGCAGAGGTCGGTGCACTGCTTACGAAGCGGGTGCCGGACCAGACCTCCATCGGGATCACGATGCGATGCCCGAACAACTGCATCCACTGCGGCGCATCCGATATCTCTGGGGGCAGGGAACTGGAGCGCGACGAGATCGAAAGTGTGATCGATCAGGCGCTTGATCTTGGTACCTACTTGATCTCATTTGACGGCGGTGAGCCGATGATGAGAAAAGACCTCCCACAGATGGTTGCGCATGTCGACAAGGGGTGGGCGATCGCGACATCGTTCACGTCCGGATACGGGCTTTCAGAAGAGATGGCGCACGCACTGAAGAGCGCTGGCATGTATGCGGTCAGAGTCAGTATCGATGGTGCGGACGCTGCGGAACACGACCGGATGCGGGGGCGTGCCGGCGCATTCGATGATGCCGTAACTGGCATTAAAAACGCGCTTTTTGCGGAAATGCTTGTCGATATGTTTGTGGTAGTGTCGCCTGCAAACATCGACAGTCTGGATGAATTCTATTCGCTTGCATGCGATCTTGGGGTACATGAGCTCTCAATATACGAGATCATTGCTGTTGGCAGGTGGATGGATCATGAGGACGAGGTAATCACTAAAAACGATGTTGTCAGACTCACGAATTTCCAGAAACGGATTAACCGACAACCGAATGGTCCAAGGGTCACTGCGTTTCCATACTTCATGGGGCCGGATCTCTTCGGCTGCTTTGCTGGCAGGCGGTGGATGCATGTGACTGCGGTAGGCGACGTTCTGCCGTGTGCGTACACGCCACTATCGTTCGGAAACGTGCGGGAGGATCCGCTTGGAGCTATCTGGAAGCGGATCGGAAAGCACCCGGCATATAAAGGATCTGCCGACTACTGCATGATGCGAAACCCTGAATTTAGGAAGCAATATATCCACTCGATACCGGATGGTGCGGAGATGCCGCACAGGGTCTGAATCAGTGCCGAATATTTGAAAGCACCGCGGATTAAAACAGATGCCGGACGTTATAGCATTGTTTTCTCTGTGCATATAAAAACAAACATACATTTATTTTATCAGCATGGGATATGACCGACATGAAAAGGAGGAAATATGGGTAATAGGAGTTTCATTTCAGAGGCACAATCTTACAAAGATATGCGGTAACACTCAGGTACCTAAAACCATTGTCAGAGGACTTCACTATGCAGAAACTGCCTGAGACGTGGGGGATACTGTAATCAAACCGGGAATTTAACCGCAGAGAGGGGTTTTTTGGAGATGCAAAATATGTCCACAAAGAAGCTAATTTTGTTCAGATTAATTATGCGCGATTCCTAAGCGGTGAAGAACCATTTGCATAGATGGCAGCTGCCATCACCGTTTCCGAGAGTCACTCCAAATGGCACATTACTTCTCGATGATCGTCTCATCG
>JAYELB010000321.1:0-9109 GCA_034717055.1 Methanobacteriota archaeon | reverse complement strand
ATCCCTTCGAGTTCGCGCGACACACCAGACGGAACGATCCACTCATCAAAACCAAGTCTACTAAGTTCTGAAAAGATATCAACACCAAACTCCGCGGGCACCATCAGTGCATTGGTGTCGATGATTATTTTCATTCGACCAGTTCGCCCATCCCGATCAGTCGCCATCTGGCTCCGATCCGCCTCGATATCGCAACCCCTGACCCGATCTCAGCGCACACAGGTCGCTTCATCTTGACCTTGACCACATCGCCGCGTGCGCCTGTCACGATGCCCACTGTGGTTGCAGTTCCAACGCTTAACATCAGCGGCTCGGTTGCGCAGATCGGCTCGACATCTGCTTTGTCGCTCGATCCGACAACCCATTTGAGGAGGGTGGTACGCATACTGAAATCCTCCCATGTCGGCGGCAGCGTACCGGGTTCGCCTGCAACCTGTCCGGTGAGCCGGTCGCTCTTGGTCATCGCCGGATCCAGTGTTGTGCCGATTGCGAGCAATCCTCCTGAGGTCGCCCTCTTCTTCTTTTTTCCGCCTGCGACGATGGTTGTGATCTGCGTCTCAATCGGCACCCAGCTGACGCTACCGATCTGCTCAACACGCCGTCCGGGCCTGATCTCGATATCATCACCAGTATGCAAGCTGCCCTCCGAGATCGTGCCACCGATAACGCCACCGGTCAACTTCTCAGGAAGTATTCCGGGTCGGTTAACATCGAACGATCGCGCAACGATGAGGCGGGATGGCTTATCCAAATCAGGTTCTGGTGTCGGAATCACGTCTTCGAGAACCTGGATCAAAAGATCGATGTTTATCCTCTGCTGTGCAGATATTGGGACTATCGGGGCATTCTCTGCAACCGTACCCTTGACAAACTCTTTTATAGCGTTATAATGTTCTACTGCCTCCTGTTTCGAGACTAGATCGAGTTTATTATGGACGATCACGATGTTCTTGATCCCGATGACATCGAGCGCCATCAGATGTTCGCTCGTCTGCGGCTGCGGACAGGGTTCATTCGCTGCAATCACGAGCACCGCTCCATCCATGATCGCTGCTCCGGAGAGCATTGTCGCCATCAGCGTCTCGTGACCTGGTGAATCGACAAACGAGATGGTACGCAGTTCTTCAGTCGGAGCGTCGCAATGCTGGCATTTCTTCAGAACAGTATAACACTGCGGCTCTTCACAGTTCGGGCAGCGCCTGAATGTGACGTCTGCATATCCAAGCCGTATCGATATCCCTCGCTTCAGTTCTTCGCTGTGCTGATCCGCCCATACTCCGGACAGCGCGCTGACAAGCGTGGTCTTTCCATGATCAACATGCCCGACCATGCCGATGTTAACACAGGGCTGTTTCAATCGTTTGTTTCCTCCATAGATTATGTAACATACATCTCTACGCCGATTATAAGTAACTTATGGGCGCGTGATTGTAATGTCTATGGGGCAGTCGGCCGGACAGTACACCACAGAAGTCATCAAGACGGAAACCTTTATCTTCTAGTAGCGTGTCTATTAGATTTAGTAACACTTCATGTCATTGACATTTAATGAAGTATTACCAGATGGAAAGGAGGTATATTAGATATGGAACATGTTGAACCTGTTGAGGTAAAAGTGGATCTGACCGAACTCGACCTGGAAGGCATTGACAAGATTGCAGAAGACGCTGTAGACTTCATCAACAGCGGTAAAATGGATGTGAGAGCGGCATCTACATGGGCTATCCACAGTCTTGAAGACGAGTGGGGTTTCCCATCGATCACAGCGCTGTATCACAAGATGGTTGAACGTCTCGAGAGCAATTTTCAGGCAAAACGGGAACTGGTCAGATACGTTCAGATGTGGTGAGACTACTAGGATGTGCTGAAGAGCTCAGCACGTCCACTATTTTTTTTTCATGCGGTCATGTCACGGCAGATCGCAGCGGTTCGCGCTGGTTTTATATTCAGTGCGCTTGCAGTACAGATGTGAGAATATATGGTCAAACACCCGACCCTTAAACGAAGCACACTTGGCATGATCAACATCGACCCGCTCCAGCGCGGCGGGATACTGACGCCTGAGGCGAGGCAATCGCTTGTAGAGTGGGGTGATGGCTACTCGATCTGTGATTTTTGCCCGGGCAAACTCGAAGATATCAAGAAGCCGCCGATCCACGATTTCGTATACCATGATCTGCCGGAATTCCTCGGCACCGATCATGCAAGGGTCACGAACGGTGCGCGCGAGGGCATATTTGCTGTGATGCATGCACTTTTTAGGAAAGGCGGATCTGTAGTGCTGGATGGGAATGCGCATTACACGTCCTTTGTCGCGGCAGAGCGCTCCGGGCTTGATATATCACTGGTACCGGTATCGGACCGTCCCGAATACCGGATCGATCCTGAAGGGTACCGGGACGTGCTCGAAGAAAAGTCAGGTGAAGAAGTGGTGCTTGCTGTTCTGACATATCCTGATGGGAATTACGGGAATATCGTGGATGCGAAGAAGGTATCCGCGATCTGCAGCGAGTACGGCGTGCCCTTACTGCTAAATGGCGCATACTCAGTCGGGCGCATGCCAGTTGCTGCAAAAGATCTCGGCGCTGATTTTGTCGTTGGCAGCGGGCACAAATCGATGGCGGCCTGTGGACCTGTCGGCGTGCTTGGGATCAACGAGCCGTACCACGATCTCGTGCTCAGGAGATCCGAACATAACAAGAATAAGGAGATCGAACTTCTTGGGTGCACAGCCCGCGGCGCAACGATTATGACATTGATCGCATCGTTTCCGAGGGTTCTGGAACGGGTGGCGGAATGGGATCGCGAGGTCGAAAAGGCGAGATGGTTCGCTTCAAAGATGGAGCGGCTCGGCATGATCCAGATGGGCGATAAACCGCACAATCATGATCTTATCTTCTTTGAGGCGCCAGTTCTCTACGAGATATCAAAACATGCAAAGAAAGGCAGGTTCTTCTTGTACAAGGAACTTAAAAAGCGGAAGATCCACGGGATCAAGTCGGGGCTCACGAAGTATTTCAAACTGAGCACTTATGGGTTGCCAGAGGATGACCTGCGCTATGTGATCGATGCTTTCGATGAGATCATATCGGAGACCCGCTGAGCCATCTGATCAATAAGTAGTGGCCTATAAATCATGACCCACTTGTTCACTGGATTCAAATATGTTTAAGTTTTCCACGGAACTCCTCGAATAAATCGTGTGTTAGGTAGATAATCCTCAATCTGTGTTTATCTGTGGGTTACAAGAGTTTTTTTAGCCACAGATTAACGCAGATGGACACAGATTATCGGTGTAAACGACTTTTCAGATCGATAGTTCTCCATTATGGCAGTTGTGGTTGTGTAAGACAATCCGACGTTACCAGAAAATAATAAAAAGATTCTTGAATAGCGATTTTTTTAGCAGTTTCGATCTCATCATCTGTTATGTGTACACCTTTGAGCAATCCCTTCAGCGAAACAAATTTTTTGTGTCCGTAATAATGTTTTGGCGTCATGGAGCTCGTTTTCGATTAAGGATAGTTTTGTATACATTGCAGTTTCAAGCGTAACCTCGGGGCCATTACCCCAAACAAGAGGTGCGCTATGGGCCCTACTTGACAGGATCACAGAGAGTTGTTATTTTCGTCTTTCGCCCCCTCTGTGCCACTCTGTACTATATCAAAAGTCTTCGGGGTTTTGGTCACTGTAACGCGAGATACCAAAGACCCAAAAAATGATGACTATGTATCCACAGATGACGGTGAATGCCGCGAATCTCAAACCCAGAACGATGTGCCAAGTAATATCGCGACAGGCAGCCCTGCGGTCTTTGCAAGCGTCCATGCGCCTGGAATTACCATGCCGACCTCAGAAGGAGCGGGTGAGTACCATGGTATTCCAAGATTATCGAGCAGCTTCGGCGTTAGCTGCCCCATAGGCACCTGCGCTGATATCTGCTCGCCGAGATCGCCCCTGTGGCTGAGGACCATGAGCAAAGGCATCTTGTAGAGCAGACTTAACGACGCAAGTGCATTGATGCTGTTTCCGAGACCTGAGTTCTGCATAACAATCGCAGGGTTCGCGTCTCCAAGGTATGCGCCAGCACACATCCCAACCCCCTCTTCTTCTCTTGTTACCGGAGTATGCATAATATCGGGATCGGATTCGAGCAGATCAAGCAGACCTCTTAAGTTGACGCAGGGAACACTCGTCACAAAATCGATCCCTGCTTTTTTAAGAGCGCGGTAAGCTTTCGTTGAACTCATCTTCATCTTCCTCATTTACGGTTAGAATTTCCGGAAATGTCACTTTTTTTCCGCTGTGGTCAAACCAATTTCACACAAGCGGTAAAAGTCACCGGATTTAACCACATATAACTGAGAGCGCAAAGTTTTTAAATTGATCCTCTGCACCCTCCGCGGTATAACTCACTTGATTTTCAGACCGTGCCGGATTTCCACCATCTCGCATGCAACCTTGATCAACCTGAGCCACGTGTTCAGTGCGGCACGCAGAGCAGTAACATCCTCGGCATCAACGATGATACACAACATCCCATCACCCACCGACAGCGCTGCCCGGCTCCTCGGAAACTCTTCCAAGGTCTCTGGCAGCAGCGCATGGTATATCGTGGACGCACTTTCACCAAAATCGAAACTGAACTCTGCTCTATCCATTCTCCTTTTTACTTAATTTCTTAAAAAATTACTCGACAAGAACCCGCTTTATCTGCACAGGCCGCTCCTTCACAAGGATACGGTGCCCGCAGTAGGGGCACCTGACGCCGCGGTATTCATAGTCAATCTCGACAGGTTGCTTGCAGTTGACGCACCGGTAGCCCATCAGGCCTCCATCGCCGCATCTCGCGCTTTCTGCTCGATAGCACGCTTTACGGACCGTGAAACAGTCTTCCCGATCGACGTACTCGGGAGATATGTGCCACCTGCAAATGTGTGCCCGCACTTTTTGCACTTCCAGATTCCGGTGCCGATGCGGCGCACAGACGAAAACCCGCACTGGGTGCATTTATGCTTCTCATGCATCTTCTCTTCGATATCAGCGACGCGCTTTCTGATATTCCTGCCATACCGCACACCAAATCGGCCTGCGGACCTCGTTTTCCATCCTTTAGTATGCTTTACCATTTATTCAAACCTCCAAGAATTTTTCCCGTATCTTGGCTGCCGCAGTCCCTGCCATATCGACCACGCTCATGGCCTGATCGATGGTGAGCGGCTCTATGCCACTCTTTTGCATCCCGGAGATGCTGCCATCGGAGTTGGTGATGACTGTGTACACGGTTCCTGCCAGCTTTCCTTCCTCAAGCGATGGGTCGAGAAGCAGTTCTCCTCCAAACTCAATTGCAGTGACCGCAACAGGAATATCCCGCACCGGAAGCGGTGAATCCTCGCCAAGACCATATCTTTCCGCGGGCAGTGTCGTGCTGAGCAGTGCTGCGATGCTGCCAATGGATGCCGCATCGATGATGTTGCCGCCGTTATTCAGCACATGGATGTCGATGAATATGATCCAGACCTTCTCGCCTTTTACCATGCAGAGTTTTTCGAGATCGATCGCTTTTGACTCCCTTATACCGCGATCCACGACTCTTGCAATCTCTATAGCACCTTCTCTCGGAGGACCTGCCTCGTAGTCGGGAGATGCCATCGGAATCAGTTCGGCATTGGTGATGATCACACCCACGTCCGGCGTGTCCGGAAACGGCTCACCCGGCTGGATCTTTACGCCGACTAAGATCTGTGTATCACCAAGCGTCACAAGAGCGGAACCCTCTGCCATCCCTGCAACACCGGTCTCGATGGATATGTCTCGAAATTCATCGAATGCACGTCCATCATCCCGCTCACCCTTTAGTACCAGATTAAAGAGGTAATCACGGTGGATCTCTGCCATCACATCATCACTCATCAGTATCACCTTCCGGACGGGGTATGGCGCCTTCCCCGTTCCCGGCATATTCCCCGTTGTACTTCTCTATAAGTGCCTGACGCTGTAACTTGTACACCGTATCGCATCCGACCTTAGCCAGTTCGAGAGCCTCGTAAAACTCATCTCTTGTCAGATGTCCGTCCATCTGAAGATGCGTGATCTTCCCGCCAGCAGTCATGGCGACTGGCACATCCGCCTCTCCAAAGTTATCCTCCTCCTTCATCAGATCAAGCACAATCTCGCCGTCTACCTTCCCGACAGCACATGCACTGACGAGACCCCGCATGGGGATGCCTGCATCCGCAAGCGCCAGTGATGCCGCATTAATGCCCGCGGTTCTGGTACCGGCATCCGCCTGCAACACCTCTATGAATATATCGATTGCGGTCTTCGGGAAAAACTTTGTAAATACAACATATTCGAATGCGTCCCTACCTACCTTCGAGATCTCTATACTCCTTCTGCTGTGACCTGGCCTTATCCGCTCATCCACTGAGAATGCAGCCATGTTGTACCTGTACTGCACGACCGCTTTGGTCATATTCTGCCTGTGCCTTGGATGGAGCTCTCTTGGACCATACACCGCAGCCATGATCTTATTACGCCCCCATTCAAGGTAGCAGGACCCATCAGCCCGATCAAGTGGGCTGAGCTCTATTTTGACCGATCGCAGCTCGTCAACACGCCGTCCATCGAGCCGCTTTCCATCTACGATAAAATGTTCTGGTTTTTCACTCATTATTACTCCTCATCATTCCGACTTTCATGTACTTTGTCATACCTCGTCTTCTCTTTTGCTTTTAAGAATGCCTGCACACGCTCGGTCAGTCCTGGTGTGTGCGCATTGTCTTCGATATATTTGACTGTCTGGATTGCCAGATCGATACAATCATCGCTTCCGTTGATCCATATCCTACCGTTCTGCCCGACAAACATGTTACATCCTATCTCGCTCTTCAGCAGCCGGATCATCGATCCGTTACGACCTATCACCCGTGGCATCTTTGTCGGATTGATCGTAACGATGCGACCATTTGATAGAACCCTGAGTTCCTTCTCCCGAAGCGTAAGTTCTACTTTCATGCCAGCGTCAACAGACGCGACCATCGTTAATATACAGTCCCCGACCTTGAGATACTTGCTCATATTTTCGGAATCAATCCGTCGCGGATACTGGGATATGTGCAGCAATCCATCATACGGTGAGTTAATGTCGACAATCCAGTTTGAATATACAACCTCTGTGATAATCCCTATCACCCGGTCGCTGGCGTGTGGAATGTACTTGCCTGCGAGCGGGATCACACTGATATATCGTTCTCCTACGTTCAAGAGTCCATAGACTGAGGCACGCACCTTGTCACCATGCACGTACGTACCGCTGCCCGACATCTTTATGTTGTCAGATAGCACGTCCCCTGGAATCACAATATTTCTTTCCATATCATTACCTGATCTATTTCAAAAGTTTGGTTTCCGCGCCGCCCTTTGATA
This sequence comes from Methanobacteriota archaeon, assembly GCA_034717055.1. Taxonomy (GTDB): domain Archaea; phylum Halobacteriota; class Methanosarcinia; order Methanosarcinales; family Methanogasteraceae; genus Methanogaster_A. Next base: position 1,681 of record JAYELB010000321.1, on the reverse strand, counting down.
GGCGATTCACAAGACCGTAAAAATCAAGTTGGATGCCTGCAGGAATCTTGACAACACCGATCCATGACCCATCCGCTTGCCACTCATCTCTTACCAGTTCGCCAAACCCTACGATATCTCCATACGATTTTGCAGCGTAATCTGCCGGAATCCTGACAGCGACCTCTACGGTATCGAACCTGATCGGGATGATCGGGCGTATCGCATCCATCGTCTTGTTGACCAGTTCATCGATGCCCTTCATCGGATCGATATTGATGCCCGCCTCCTCCATCGCCTTCTCAATCCTCGAGACCGGATGCGGTGCCTTCGTCTGCGGATTAAACGCGCCCTGTGCAATGATACTTACCACCTGCTTGCGCTTGTCCTCGATGATCTGCTTCCGCTGCTCCTTAGTGAGATGCAGTTCTCCATGCTTCACGATATGCTCGGCGATCACAAATATGTCGGTCGTCTCGAATGTTCCTTCCACACTCTCCTTGCTCGGGTGATCGCCGCGGCTTGCATTCTCAAAGACATCCTCAACAGCAAGCATTGCAGCTATATCCACATCCTCCCCCTTGCGAAGCGACAGTGCAAGCTCGGGATCAACCATCACCTCAAAGTGCTTGTCGCCACGTTTCAACCGTGCCGTTATCGCGTTATCAAGCGTAACCATGGCTACTCACTGTTATCCCCACTATCGACCTCGCCCTTCGTTTCAGCCTCCTTAAATTCCTCAACGACCTCATCGACATACCCGGAAAGCTCATCCTTTTTGAGTTTCTTGAACTGCCGGTCCGCGAGAGCTACAAGCCCAACCTCAATCGTGCTCACATCAAACGTGGTATCTGAGACTTGGTAGAGTGCTCTCAGTCCAAGGCGGATTGCACCACTTATATCAAGGTCGTCCGTATACTCACTCTCGAAGATCTCCATAACCTTTGATCTGCCAGCACCGATGGCGGTCGCCTTGTATTCGAGCAGCGCACCGCTTGGATCAGTCTCGAATAATCTTGCACGGTGGTCATCCACGCCCGCAATCAAAAGAGCGGTTCCGTAAGGGCGCACACCGCCAAACTGGGTATACGTCTGCTTGTGGTCGCAGACTTTCTTTGCAAGGACCTCTATCCCAATCGGCTCGTCATAGTACACTCTGTTAACCTGCGACTCGACACGCGCACGGTCAATTAGCGCACGAGCATCCGCAACCAGTCCTGATGTCGCTGCACCGATATGCTGATCGATCTGAAAAATCTTTTCGATCGATTCGGACACGAGTAAATGGCTCGCAACCCGCTTATCCACCAGCAGCACAACACCATCATCTGTTTTAATACCTATCGCAGTTGTGCCCCGCTTCACTGCCTCCCTCGCATATTCTACCTGAAAAAGTCTCCCGTCCGGGCTAAATACGGTTATTGCACGATCATACCCCATCTGGGGTGCCATTTGCATTATTAATCATCTCCTTTCTTTACGTTTACTACGTGATGAATTATGTGTGTGCGTATAAAAGGTTTTTCTGGTATAATGGTGGTCACGTCGTATAGTGGAATTGATCTTTTGAACGGTACAATCGATAATCTATAAAATCAATATATTTTGTGCCTGCTCGAGTAACTTGTGGATAAAATCAGTGTAACTTGTATATACGTGAGTGCAAATAATATTAGTTATCTGCTGTCAATATAGATTAAAT